>CAMCNQ010000010.1 GCA_945875955.1 Limnohabitans sp. Rim8
TGTTTTTCATCGGCTCCATCATGCTGGTGCCTTTGCTGCCCAAGGGCTTCATTCCGCCGGACGACAACTCGCAAACCCAGGTCTATGTGGAACTGCCGCCTGGCGCCACTTTGGCCCAAACCCAAGAAAGTGCCGAACACGCCCGCAAACTGTTGATGACGGTCAAGGATGTGAAAAGCGTTTACACCACGATTGGCGGTGGCAGCGCGGGCTCAGACCCGTTTGCCGGGGGCGGCGCGGCCGAGGTGCGCAAAGCCACGCTCACCATACAGTTGACCGAACGCGGCACGCGCCCACGCAAGCAGTCGATAGAAAACGACATCCGCACCGCTTTGCAGACATTGCCTGGCGCGCGCACCAAGGTAGGTTTGGGCGGCTCGGGCGAAAAATACGTGCTGGTGTTGACTGGCGAGGACCCGCAGGCCCTGCAAACCACGGCCATGGCGGTGGAGCGCGACCTGCGCACGATTTCAGGCCTGGGCTCGATTGCCTCTACGGCCAGTCTGGTGCGTCCCGAGATCGCCGTGCGCCCGGACTTTGCCAAAGCCGCCGACCTGGGCGTGACCAGCGCCGCCATCGGCGACACCTTGCGCGTGGCCACGCTGGGTGATTACGACGCGGCCTTGCCCAAGCTCAACCTGTCTGAGCGGCAGGTGCCCATCGTCGTCAAGCTGGGCGATGACGCCCGACAAGACCTGGCCACGCTGGAGCGCCTGATGGTTCCAGGCAGCCGTGGGCCTGTCATGCTGGGCCAGGTGGCCAGCATCGAAGTGGCGGGCGGCCCGGCCGTGATAGACCGTTACGACCGTCAGCGCAACATCAACTTCGAGATCGAGCTGTCGGGTTTGCCCTTGGGCGATGTGACGCAGGCGGTGCAAAAACTGCCGGCCTTGCAAAGCCTGCCGCCGGGTGTGAAGATCGTCGAGGTGGGCGACGCCGAAGTCATGGGCGAGTTGTTTGCCAGCTTTGGCCTGGCCATGACCATTGGGGTGCTGTGCATTTACATCGTGCTGGTGTTGCTGTTCAAGGGCTTCCTGCACCCCATCACGATTTTGGCGGCGCTGCCGCTGTCGCTGGGCGGCGCTTTTGTGGGCCTTTTGATAGCGCAAAAGAGTTTTTCTATGCCCTCCCTGATCGGCTTGATCATGCTCATGGGCATCGCCACCAAAAACTCCATCTTGCTGGTGGAGTATGCGATCGAGGCGCGCCGCGGCAAACCCGCTGAGGGTGAGCACCCCGCCGTGCTGCCCATGAACCGCTGGGACGCGATCTTGGACGCCTGCCATAAGCGCGCACGGCCGATCGTCATGACGACGATTGCCATGGGCGCGGGCATGCTGCCGATTGCGCTGGGCTGGGGTGCGGCCGATTCGAGTTTCCGCTCACCCATGGCCGTTGCCGTGATCGGTGGCTTGCTCACCAGCACCGTGCTCAGCTTGCTGGTGATTCCGGTGGTGTTCACTTACCTGGACGATCTGGGCCTTTGGTCGGCGCGGGCCTACAAAAGACTGACACAACAAAGAAACGGACCATGAGCAACAAATGGCCGATGTTCAGCAGCGCTTGACCACGGCTTGAGAGGCGGTCAATCTTTTCGCCCGCAGGCTCAAGGGTTGCAAAAATCACACCGGGCGGGATCGGCCCATGGCGGGGTATTCACCGCCCCTTGTTCGTTGAGGCCGCATGGCTTGCAGACCCATATTTGGGCTTTGGTCACTCGGGTCAAGCTGCCGCAGTCACGGCAGGGCAAACCCGAGATGTGCTGGCTTGGCCAGTAGCCCGGGGTGGCACAGCGGGGGCATGCGCAAAGCAATTTCTGCATCAGATCTTCGGTTGCTTTGAGGACCATTTTTTGCCGTGTGGGGTTGCCAAAGGCGCGCAAATCATTTTCGGCAAATACAGTGCCATTGGAAGACTTGGCATGGGCCACATGAAATGCTTTCATCAGGGCATCGGTACCGCGAATCCCTTTGACGACGTCGGCATGTTCCGGTGATTCGGGGCGCAGCACCAGATGGTGTTCAGGAAACCCGGCCTCCTGGGCGAAGCGCTCAAGCGCTTGCGGTGTTTGCACCATTTTGTGGAGGCTGCGGGCCGGACCGTGTGCAAAGCCTGTCACCTCAATTCCGGACAAGCGATCGACCCACAACATGAGCTCGGTGTTCCAGGGCATGAAGGCCCCAAAGGGGTCGGGGCCAAACGAGCCCTCGCTGGCCAGGCCCACAGACGCGCCGGTCAATGCCATGCCCATGGCGGCCTTTTTTCTGGCCGCATCCAGCTGTGAGCCGGCGCGGGTCAGTTCACGTGTGAAGGTGCCCAACTGGTCGGTGTCATAGCCGTCGGTGTGCACCAGGTGGCAGCCCAGGGCGGCCTCCAGGGGTCTGCGCACCAGGTCTTGCTTGCCATGTTGCGTCAGGAGGGCGACTTGGCGACCTTGATAAACCAGTTGCTGTGCCGCGCTCATGTCAGCACCATTTGCGCCACCGCCAAATAGACCGGGATGCCGAGCACGATGTTCAGCGGAAAAGTCAAACCCAGGCTCAATCCGAAATAGAGCGCAGGCTTGGCTTCAGGCAAAGCAGTGCGCAGCACGGCGGGCACCGCAATGTAGGACGCGCTGGCGGCCAGCACCATGAGCAAGGCGCCATCGCCGGCGTTCAGTTTCAAGACGAAGGCCAGACCCAAAGCCAGTGCGGCATGCACGATGGGCCCGAGCACGGCATAGGCGATCAGCACAGGCGACTGGCCTTTGACCTGGGGCAGGTTGCGCGCCGCCATCAAACCCATGTCGAGCAAAAAGAAGGCCAGCATGCCTTTGAAAAGGTCCACCGAAAATGGCGCCATCGCGGTCTTGCCGGCTTCGCCCGAGATCAGCCCAATCACCATGGCCCCCAGCAGCAGCAATTGTGCGCCGTCGGTGAAGGACTCGTGCAGGATTTTGCCCAGTGATGCGCCCGTCCCTGTCCCCGTGCTCGGTGCTTGGGCCAGAGCGGCCACGCCGCCCGCTTGCACCGCCACACCCGAGGCGGCCTTTTGCCGCAGTGAATTGGCCAACACGACGGCCAAGATGATGGCGGGTGACTCCATCAAGGCCATGGCCGCAGCCATGTGCCCGCCGTAAGCCACGCCTTGGTTTTCCAGCGTCTGCACCGCCGTCACAAAGGTCACGGCGCTGACCGAGCCATAAGTGGCCGCCACAGCCGCGGCGTCAAAACCCGAGACAAAGCGCCGCAACACGGCATAACCGATCAGGGGGATGACGGTGGCCAGCGCCACAGCGGCGGCCAGGCTGGTGCCCACGCTGGCCGTCAGGCCCGATTGCGACAGCGCAAAACCGCCTTTGAGGCCCAGGGCCATCAGCAGGTAGAGCGAGAGAAAGCGCGAGATGGCGGGGGGGATTTCAAGGTTGGACTTGACGGTGCCTGCCAGCACCCCAAAGATGAAAAAGAGGATGGCCGGGTCGATCAGATTGTGCATGGGGTGTTCCTTGCACCGATCATAAAAATTCGCGAGAAGATTGTAAAATCGATTTCCAAGTCATTGACTATAGATAAAAGCCTATGAACATCAGTTTTCGACAATTGCGCCTGTTTTTGGCTTTGGCCGAAACCGGCAGTGTGAGCGCAGCGGCCAAGGTGATGCATGTCACCCAGCCCACCGCCTCCATGCAACTCAAGGACATGGCGCTGGCCGTGGGCTTGCCGCTGTTCGAGTTGGTGGGCAAAAAGCTTTACCTGACCGATGTGGGACAAGAGTTGGCGCAAACGGCCCGCGCCGTGGCCCAGACCTGGGACACGTTTGAACAAAACGTGGACGCAGCCAAGGGCTTGTCGCGTGGCAAGTTGCGGGTGGCCGTGGTCAGCACGGCCAAATACTTCATGCCGCATTTGATCGGCAGCTTTTGCAAGCGGTACCCTGCGATCGACGTGTCGCTGGAAATCTTGAACCGCGATGGCGTGGTGCAGCGTCTGCGGGACAACCGCGATGACCTGTACATCATGTCCATGCCCCCCAAAGACATGGATTTGGGCGATGAGGCCTTCTTGCCCAACCCGATTGTGGTGATCGCACCCAGTGCAGACCCGCTGGCCAAGCGCAGCGCGGTGCCTTTGCAAGCTTTGGCCGAGCGCCGTTTTATTCTTCGCGAAAAAGGCTCGGGCACGCGCATGGCGGGCGACCAGTTTTTCCGCCAGATGAAGTTCCGCCCCGATGTGCGCCTGGAGCTGGGCAGCAACGAGGCCATCAAGGAGTCGGTGGCCGGCGGCTTGGGGTTGGGCGTGGTGTCGCGCCACGCTTTGCATGGGCACCAAAAAGAAAACGGGGTCAGTGTGATCGATGTGCAAGGCTTTCCTGTGCCCTCGGCTTGGCACATCGTCTACCCGGCCGGTAAAAAGCTGTCACCTTTGGCCCAAGCGTTCAAGCAGCATGTGCTGCAGCAGATCAACCGCCGCAAATGAGGCGGCGGGCTCACACCTTGTCCAATCCCTCGCGCGTCGCATCTGCATGCGCGCCGATCTGAGCCCTGTCTTCGTCGCTCATGCGGCCCACATGCTTGACCATCAGCGCAGTGCGCGGGCTGCGTGCAAAGTCCTGTTCGTGGCGGATCAAAAAATCCCAGTACAGCGTGGTCATGGGGCAAGCCTGCGGCCCGGTGCGTTGCTCGGGCTGGTAGCGGCAGCCTTTGCAGTAATTGCTCATGCGGCTGATGTATTGGCCGCTGGCCACATAGGGTTTGCTGGTGAAGCGCCCGCCGTTGGCGTGCAGGGCCATCCCCAAGGTGTTGGGCGTTTCCACCCATTCCACCGCATCGACGTACATGGCGCGGTACCAGGCACTGACCTGTTGCGGTGACAGGCCCGCCAGCACCGCAAATTGGCCCGTGACCATGAGCCGCTGGATGTGGTGGGCGTAACCGTGTTGCAGGCTTTGGCCAATGGTGGCCTGCATGCAAGCCATGTGGGTCTGGCCCGTCCAATACCAGGCGGGCAAGTCGCGGGTGTGGCCGTAGTGGTTGGCTTCGGCCATGTGCGGCATGTCCAGCCAGTACACCCCGCGGATGAATTCGCGCCAGCCCAGCACCTGGCGGATGAAGCCTTCCACGCTGGCCAACGGCAAGCCGCGTTGGTGGTAGGCCTCTTCAGCTGCAGCGATGACTTCGCGCGGATGCAGCAAATGCAGGTTCAGGCTGCTGCCCACCAGCGCGTGCCAGCCAAAGGGCAAGCTGGTCCACATGGCGTCTTGCCAAGCACCAAAGTTTTCCAGGCGTTGGTCGATGAAGTGCTGCAAGGCCACCAAGGCGTCTTCGCGGGTGACGGGCCAGGCAAAGTTGTCCAGCGTGCCCGGGTGCTTTGCAAACCGTTCGCGGACCAAAGCGATCACGTCTTGTGTGATGCGGTCTGGCGCAAAACGTGCAGGCGGCGGCACTGTGCCGGGGCCTTTGGCCCCAAAGCCTTTGCGGTTGTCGGCATCAAAGTTCCACTGCCCGCCAATGGGCTCTTTGCCTTCCATCAAGACGCCGTGGCGTTTGCGCATTTCGCGGTAAAAGAACTCCATGCGCAGCTCTTTTTTGTCGCCTGCCCACCGCGCAAATTCGGCCCGGCTGCACAAAAAATGGGTGTCGGCCACCCAGCGCAAAAGCAGCTGGGCCCGCTCAGCCACTTCTTCAATCAACCGTTCCATGCGCCAGGCGCCAGCCTCCAGCACCACCAGGGCTTGGGGTTTCAGGCTGTGCAGCGCGTGTGACAGCCGCTCTGCAAAATCCGCGGGCAAGGCTTTGTCATCCAGTCGCAAATACGTGCAAGGCCATTTTCGGCGGTGCGCCTCGTTGGCAAAATGGCGCATGCCCGACAGAAACAGCGCGATGCGAGCGGGGTGGTTCCAGACCTCGGTGGCCTCGCTGTCGGCCTCGATCATCAACAGCCGGTCTTGGGCCGGATCAAAGCCCTCCAGTGCAGGGCTGTCCCAGCCCAGCTGGTCGCCCAGCACCAACACCAGGTGGCGGGTCATGCGCGGGCCTTGGGCGTCGTGGGCTGGGCAGGCGTGGCCGTGGTTTTTTTGGTGCTGCGGCAGCGCTCGCTGCAATACAAAACGCTGTCCCAGTTTTTCGCCCAGCTTTTGCGCCAGCTCATGGCCAGGCCACAGGTGGCACAAGGTTTTTGTGGCAAATTCTGTTTGTTCCCTTTGAAACCAGAGGCTTTGGGCATGCACTTCTCCAAGAGGTTTGCGCCGGGGTGACAATGTCAATGAAGAAGTTTAAACTCTCCAGTCACTAAATGGATTTAAAAGTGCATAACTTTCACGCATGGGTAAATAAAAGCTTTTTGAAGATGTTCAAGACCTGTGTTTTGGCAGCCGTGGCCGCATGTCTGATGGCCGCCACCGCCAAACCGGCCTTGGCCACCTCGTTGGCGTCCTGCCCAGCCTTGCTCAACCACAGTGTGGATCGTTTGCAAGACGAAAAGCCCCAGTCGCTGTGCCAATACACGGGCAAGGTCATCTTGGTGGTCAACACCGCCAGTTTTTGCGGTTTCACCCCCCAGTACAAAGGCCTTGAGGCCTTGTACAGCCAATACAAAGACCAGGGCTTGGTTGTGTTGGGCTTTCCGTCCAACGACTTTTCGCAAGAAAAGGGCAACAACAAGGAGATCGCTGCGTTTTGCGAAAGCACGTTCGGCGTGAAATTCCCCATGTTCACCAAAACCCAGGTCACAGGCGAAGGCGCTTCGCCCTTGTTCAAAGAATTGACGGCGCAAAGCGGCCAAAAGCCCCGCTGGAATTTCCACAAATACCTGATTGGGCGCAACGGCAAGGTGATCGACCAATACAGCAGCATGACCGGGCCAGACAGCAAAACCTTGCTCACCGCGTTGGAAAAGGCTTTAAAGGCCAAGCCATGAGCCAGCGGCTGAAATTGGCCATTGTGGGTTCAGGCATTTCTGGTTTGGCGGTGGCCCACACGCTCAAACACGATGCCGACATCACCGTGTTCGAAGCGGGCAGTTATTTTGGCGGCCACACCCACACAGTGGACGTGACTTTGCCCACAACGCAGGGCATGCTCACGCACGGGGTGGACACGGGTTTTTTGGTGTTCAACGAGCGCACCTACCCCAATTTGATCAATTTGTTCGCCGAACTGGGCGTGCAAACCGCCACTTCAGACATGTCGTTTTCGGTCAAGGTGCCCGGCACCTCGGGTGGGCGCAGCCTGGAGTGGAGCGGCACCGACCTGAACAGCGTGTTTGCCCAGCGGCGCAACCTGGTCAATCCCCGCTTTTGGCGCATGCTGGCCGATGTGATGCGCTTCAATGCCCTGTGTACCCGCATTGCCAATGCGCAGCGCGAGACCGAATTGCAGCAGCCGCTGAGCGCCTTTTTGAGCCAGCACCAATTCAGCGAGGCCTTTCGTGACTGGTATTTTTTGCCCATGTTGGGCTGCATCTGGAGCTGTCCAACCGACCAAATGCTGCAGTTTCCGGTGGCCACCATGATCCGGTTTTGCCACAACCACGGCTTGATTCAAGTGACCAACCGCCCGCAGTGGTTCAGCGTTGTGGGGGGCGCGCGCAACTATGTGCAGCGCATTTTGGCAGGCGTTGCGGACAAGCGGCTGAACACGCCTGTGCGCCTGATTGAGCGGGATGCCCAGGGCGTACGCGTCGTCACCGATGGCCATGCCCAGCGCTTTGATCAAGTGGTGTTGGCCACCCACAGTGACCAGGCGCTGGGCTTGCTGCGCGAACCCAGCGCGGTGGAGCAACAGGTGCTGGGCGCTATCCGTTACCAAGACAACCGGGCCGTGTTGCACACCGATGCCCGCGTGCTGCCCACCAATCAAAAAGCCTGGGCGGCCTGGAACTACGAACGGGCCAGCAGCAGCGAGCGTGAATCTTCGCGTGTGTGTTTGCATTACTTGCTCAACCGCTTGCAGCGCATCCCGTTTGAGCAGCCGGTGGTGGTCTCCCTGAACCCCTTGCAAGCCATTGAGCCCAGCACCATCGTGGGTGAGTACGACTATGCCCATCCGGTGTTTGATTTGCCGGCCATTGAAGCCCAAAAGCGCGTGCCTTTGATGCAAGGCCAGCAGCACACTTGGTATGCCGGGGCCTGGACGGGTTACGGCTTTCATGAAGACGGCCTCAAGTCAGGCCTGCAAGTAGGGCGCGCCTTGCTCAAGCAGATCCACACGCAGGCCAGCCCAGCCTTGCAAAAGCAGCAGGCATGAACCCCGCCACCGCGCTCATTGGTTGGGGCCAAGTGCGCCACACGCGCCACCGCCCGGCGCGGCATGCCTTTGCCTACCCCACGGCTTTTTTGATGCTGCCCATGCGCAGCCTGCGCAGCGCAGGCCCTCAGGCCTTGGCCATCAACCGCCCGGGGTGGTTTGCCTTTCACGACACCGACCATGGCGATGGCCGCAGCGCCGCCCAAGGCGGCGCTTTGGCCTGGCTGGACGCGCTGTTGGTGCGCGAAGGCATCGACGATGCGAATGGCGAAGTTTGGCTGCAGGCGTTTCCCAGGGTCTTGGGCCATGCATTCAAACCCGTGAGCTTTTGGTATGCGCACCGGCCCAACGGTGAACTGGCCGCCATCGTGGCCGAGGTCAACAACACCTTTGGCGAGCGCCACTGCTATTTGCTGCCCCACCCGCAATACGGCCACACCTTGAGGGCCGACAAGGTGTTCCATGTCTCGCCTTTTTGCGACGTGCAAGGCGAATACCAATTTCGCTTCATGCGCGTGAACCATGCGGGCGTTCAACGCATCGTGGCGCGGGTTGACCACGCCGATGCCGGCGGCCCCTTGATTGACACCAGCTGGAGCGGCCAACTCGAGCCGGCCACCGCGCAGGCCTTGCGCCGCGTGGTCTGGCGTTACCCCTTGCTGACCTTGGGCGTGGTGGCCCGCATCCACCTGCACGCTTTGTTGCTTTGGTTGAAAAAAGTCCCTTTTTGGCGCAAGCCCGAACCCCCCCGAGATTTTGTGACCCGATGAACACTGGACCCCACCGGATGCCGCCCTCCATGAAGACCGCCCAAAATGCCCAAGCCACGGGCACCGCCATCCGCAGCGGTTCTGCCACCATTCCGCACGCCAGTCTGCCCAAAGCCGCTGCGCGTTTGCTCAGCCTCTTGACGCGCCTGAAAATTGGCACGCTGACGGTGCATGCGCCCGATGGCAACAACCAGGTTTTTGGCACGCACGAAGCCCCTTTTGCGGCCCTGCACATCCACCGCTGGGACATGTGCGCCGAAGTGCTCAAGTCGGGTGACATTGGTTTTGCCGAGGGCTACATGGCCGGCGACTGGACCACGCCCGATTTGGCCGCCCTGCTGCGCTTGACCATTGCCAACCGCGAGCACATCGAGAGCGCCATTTACGGCCACTGGTTGGGCCGCTTGGCTTACCGCATCAAACACCTGCTCAAGCACAACAACCGCAGCAACAGCCGCAAAAACATCCACGCCCACTACGATTTGGGCAATGCGTTTTACGAGCTGTGGCTGGACGGCACCATGAACTATTCCTCGGCCTGGTTCGATGGCGACAAAAGCCAGGCCATGGCCGAAGCGCAAAAGGCCAAAGTGCGCCGCGCCCTGCGCATGGTCAACGCCAAAGCCGGCGACCGGATTTTGGAAATTGGCTGTGGCTGGGGTGCCCTGGCCGAAGCGGCCACCACCGAGTTTGGCGCGCACATCACCGGCGTGACCCTTTCTACCGAGCAGCTGGCCTTTGCCAACGCCCGCATGCAATCGAACGGCGTGCAGCAACGCGCCGATTTGCGTCTGCAAGATTACCGCGATATCCACGATGGGCCTTACGATGCGGTGTGCTCGATCGAGATGATCGAGGCGGTGGGCCAAGCCTACTGGCCGACTTATTTTCAGACCATCGCCCGCATGCTCAAACCCGGAGGCCGCGCCTGCGTGCAAAGCATCACCATCGACGACCGCTATTTCGAGCGCTACCTGCAGTCCACCGACTTCATCCAGCAGTACATCTTTCCGGGCGGCTGTTTGCCCAGTCCCAGCGAGTTCCGCAAACAGGCCCGTGCCGCAGGCCTGCAGGTGCTGGACGAGTTGAACTTTGGCCCCGATTACGCCGAGACCTTGCGCCGCTGGCGCGAGCGTTTCATGGCGCAACTGGACGCGGTGCGGACCTTGGAATTTGACGAGCGCTTCATCCGCCTGTGGGCGTTTTACCTGGCCTACTGCGAGGCGGCCTTTGACGAGGCCAGCATCGACGTGGTGCAGTTCACTTTGGTCAAACCGGGATAAAGCCATGCTGTTTCGCCGCTGCGTTCGCTTGTTGTTGAGCTTTTCAGCATGGACACAGCTTGGCGCTGGGCCCAGGCTGTGGCGGCGCATGCTGGAGGCCCTGCGCTGTGGCCTGTTGTTCAGCGCGCTGCTGTGCCTGGGCCCTGTGCAGGCCCAGGCGCAAAAGCCGGTCGGAGTGGCCGAGGCCGCCCCCTTGCAAGACCGCCCCGAAGTGGCCGCTGTGCGCGGTGCCATGCCTACCGCCCCGGTGCGCCTGAAAGTCTGGGGCTTTGAGGTGTACGACGCCCGGCTGTGGACGCCTGCGGGCTTTCGGCACAGCCAATACGGTCAATATCCCTTTGCCCTGGAATTGCAGTACCTGCGCAAGCTGGAAGGCGCGCAGATTGCCAGCCGCTCGGTGGACGAAATGCGGCGCCTGGGCAGCTTCACCGACGCGCAAGCGCAAAGCTGGCTGGCGGCCATGCGGGCTTTGTTCCCCAATGTGAGTGCGGGTGAGCGCATCACCGGCGTCAACCTGCCGGGTGAGGGGGCCGAGTTTTGGGTCAATGGCCAGCGCGTGGGGGTGGTGAAAGACGTGGCCTTTGCGCGCTTGTTCTTCGGCATCTGGCTCGATGAACGCAGCTCTGAGCCCAAAATGCGCACGCAACTGCTGCAAAGCCTGCCGCCATGAGCCAGCCGACCGAAGCTTCCGGCGTGTCTGACAGGGCGTTCGCGCCGGTGTCAGCGCTTGCGTTGACCGACGTCCCCACCGGCAGCGAGTCCGGTCACGCCGCGCTGCGACGGCGCGCGGCCGCCTATGGTGTGCTGGGCCTGCCCTTGGCTTTTGTGGCCTTGCCGGTGTATGTGCACCTGCCCAACCTCTATGCCCAGCAGTACGGCGTGGGCTTGGCGGCGTTGGGCGCGGTGCTCTTGTTCAGCCGCGGCATCGACGCGGTGGTGGACCCTTGGCTGGGCCGCTTTGCCGACCGTCTGTACCGCCATTCGTGGCACGCGGTGTGGGTCGCTGCCGTGCTGCTGGCCGTGTTGGTGGCGCTGGGTTTTGCGGCTTTGTTTTTTCCACCAGCGCAGACTTTGTCGCCCACGGGTTTATTGCTGTGGGTGGGCGGTGCCTTGACGCTCAGCCATTTGGCCTACAGCGGCCTTGGCATCTTGCACCAAGCGTGGGCGGCGCGCCAAGGCGGCGGCGGCATCGCGCAAAGCCGCTGGGTGGCCTGGCGCGAAGGCTTTGCCTTGGTGGGCGTGCTCTTGGCCTCGGCCCTGCCCTCGTTGTGGGGCTGGCCCTTGACCACGGCTTTGTTGGTCGCTCTGCTGGCGCTGGGTTTGTTCACTTGGCAACGCACGGCCCAAAGCGCGGTGTCTGCGCCCCCGTCTGCGCGCTCAGACCCTGCGGCTTCAGAGCCTGTGGGCTCACAGCATGCGCTCAGTTTGTGGCAGCCCTGGCAACACGCCGGTTTTCGCCGCCTGTTGGCGGTCTTCATGCTGAATGGCCTGGCCAGTGCGGTGCCCGCCACTTTGGTGCTGTTTTTTGTGCAAGACCGCTTGCAAGCACCCAAGGCCATGGAGCCGCTGTTTTTGGGCCTGTATTTCGCGGCCGGGGCGCTGTCGTTCCCGCTGTGGCTCAAGGTGATCGACCGCATCGGTTTGCTGCGCACCTGGGCCAGTGGCATGGCCTTGTCGGTGCTGGCCTTTGTCAGCGTGGTCACGCTGGGCGCCGGCGACACCACGGGCTTTTTGGTGGTGTGCGCCCTGTCCGGCATGGCCTTGGGCGCCGACCTCACGGTGCCCGGCGCGCTGCTCAACCAATTGATCGACCGTTGCGGTGAGCGCGGCCGCACAGACGGCGCCTTCATGGGCTGGTGGAATCTGGCCACCAAGCTCAACTTGGCCTTGGCCGCAGGCTTGTCCTTGCCTTTGCTGAGCCTGTGGGGTTATGCCCCGGGCCAACAAGGCGCGCAGGCGGTGCTGGCGCTGAGCCTGGCTTACGGTTTGCTGCCCTGCGTGCTCAAGTTGTTGGCCGGACTGGCCTTGTACCTGGGCTTGATGCGCCAGCCCGATTTGTTTTCGGGACCTGAAAAGTCCCCCTCTCCGGCCTGAAGCCGCTTTGACATGTCACCACGGGAGTTCACCATGCAGCCCATCAACGTCAACCTCCACCGCCGCACCGCCCTCCAGCGATTGGTCGCCCTGCCCGTGGTGGTCGCCACGCCCTTTTTGGCCAGTTGCGCCGGACCCCAGGTGCAAAGCTACGCGCAAGAAAAACCGCTTTTGGACCTGCGCACCTATTTCACCGGCACCATCGACGCTTGGGGCGTGTTCACCGACCGCAGCGGCCAAGTGGTCAAGCGCTTCACCGTGGTGATGGACTGTTCCTGGCAGGGCGACGAAGGCGTGCTGGACGAGGCGTTTGTGTATTCCGACGGCACCAAGCAGCGCCGCATCTGGAAACTCAAAGCCGGCCCCAACGGCACCTACACGGGCCGCGCCGACGACGTGGTGGGCCAGGCCTCGGGCCAGGTCAGTGGCAATGCCTTTCGCTGGGGCTACACGCTGGCGTTGCCGGTCGATGGCAGGGTCTGGCACGTGGACTTTGACGACTGGATGTACCTGATGGACGAGCGCGTCATGCTCAACAAGGCCACCATGAGCAAATGGGGGGTGAAGCTGGGTGAAGTCACTTTGTCGTTCACACGCCGCACGCCATTGGCGGCCAAGCAGGGCTGATGCGCATGAGCTTGAACCAGCAAATCAGTGACTGGCAAGGCCGCAGGGTTTGGTTGGTGGGCGCATCCACCGGCATTGGCCTGGCCTGTGCGCAGGCGCTGCGTGCCGCGGGGGCGCAGGTGGTGGTGTCCGCCCGCAAACCCCAGGGTGTGCAGGACTGGGCCGCGCAAGATGCGGGAGTGCAGTGGCGCGCCCTGGATGTGTGCGATGGGCCCCAAGTGCAGGAAACGGCCCAAGCCCTGTTGGCCGAAGGCCCGCTGGACATGGTGGTGTACGCCGCAGGTTGCTACCAGGCTCAACGCGCCACCGCCATGGATTTGGCGGACATGTTGCAGCACGACAAGGTCAATTACCAAGGTGCTTTGCAGGTGATTCATGCGGTGCTGCCGAGCATGTTGGCGCAAGGCGCCGGGCACATCAGTCTGGTCAGCAGCGTGGCCGGGTGGCGCGGTTTGCCCAATGGGCTGGCCTATGGCCCAACCAAGGCCGCGCTCACGCACCTGGCAGAGACGCTGTACATCGACCTGCAAGACCCGGGCATTGGCGTGAGTGTGGTCAACCCCGGTTTTGTGGCCACGCCACTCACCGCGAAAAACCAGTTCACCATGCCCGCCCTGATCAGCCCCGAAGAGGCCGCTCGCGAGATGCTCAAGGGCTGGTCGCAGGGCCAGTTCGATATCCATTTCCCCAAGCGCTTCACTTGGTGGCTCAAGCTCTTGCGTTTGTTGCCTTACCGTTTGTACTTTCCGTTGGTGCGACGCTTCACCGGTTTGTAAACCCTCCTTGAGAGTGCCCATGGACACACGACAAGCCACTCAAAACCTGGCCAGGTTTTTTGCAACATTGACGCCGCAAAGCGTGGCGCAGTTGCACACGCTGTACGACGCGCAAGCCACGTTCAAGGACCCCTTCAACGAAGTGCAGGGCCTGCCCGAGGTCGAGCGGATTTTTCGGCACATGTACGTGGCGCTGGACCAGCCGCACTTTGTCATCACCGGCCAGTTGGTGGACGGCGCTCAGGCTTTTTTGACGTGGGAGTTTCGCTTTCACTTCAAGCGCTTTGACACCCAGACCTTGCAAACCGTGCGGGGGGCAAGCCACGTGGTGTTCAACGACCAAGGCTTGGTCACTTTGCACCGTGATTACTGGGACGCGGCCGAAGAGCTGTACGAAAAACTGCCGGTGGTGGGCGCGCTGATGCGCTGGCTCAAAAAACGCGCCAACACCTGAGGCCCGTGCCACACAAGCCGGGCCGCTCAAGCCGGGGCTCAGAATTCAAAGCCGCCTTGTTTGCGCACCGCTGCCGACGCGTTGCCGGTCAAGAGTTGGGCCAAAAGCGCCGCCTCTTCGGGGTGCTTGGATGCGCTGCAAATGCCCAAGGTGTAATCGGTATTGAGTTCAAATTCGGGCGGCAACACGTCCACCAGGTCCACGCCGGGGGTGTAGTTGATCTCGGTGACCTGGGTGCAGCCGATCAAACCGTCTTCTTGGCTTTTGGCCATTGCGCCCATGGCCGTTGCCCCGTTGGGAAATATGCGAAATTGCGCTCGCATGCTTTCATCCAGCCCCAAGGCCTTGAGCACATTGAAGAAGTGGATGCCGGCGGTGGCGTTTTGCGGGTCCGGAAAATAAATGCCCTTGGCCGCGCGCATGGCCGCAAGCAGTTGCGCACGTGTTTTGACGCTGGGGTGGGCGCTGCCGCTGCGCACGGCCACACCGGTCTTGACCAGGCCCAACGAGCGGGCGCTGCCAGCCACCACATGGCCTGAGGCGATCAGCTGTGCGATCAGGGGCTGGGTCAAAATCACCACATCGCAGGGCGCACCGCCCAGCAGTTGGTCGCGCATCATGCCCACGGCACTGAAGCTGCCTTGCACCGTGAGGCCGGTGGTTTTTTCAAATTCGGCCTGAACGCCTTTGACTGCGGATGCGGCCGCGCCGCCACTCAATACATGCATGTGGTTCTTTCAATGGGTCAAGGTGGATGGCGACACGGGGTCGGCATGGATGGTTTTGAGCAAGTTCTCGGGGGTGAAAGGCATGCTGCGCATGCGCACCCCGATGGCATTGGCAATCGCGTTGGCAATGGCCGCGCAGGCGGGGCCCGAGCTGCATTCGCCCGCTCCCAGCGAGGCGTGTTCGGCCGCAGGCATCAGGGCCACGGTGACTTCGGGCATGTCGCTGAATTTCAAAATCGGGTAGCGCGTCCAGTCGTTGGAGGCGATGCCTTGCGGGCTCAGTTGCGCTGCTTCGCACAGCGCCCAACTGGCCGCTTGCAAGGCCCCGCCTTCGAGCTGGTTGATGGCCCCTTGCGCATCCACCACATGGCCCAGGTCGGCCGCGATCCAGATGTGCTGCAGCTTGACTTGTTCGGCCACCACCAAGGCCACCACCACCGCGCAATAGGCGCCGGTGTTTTTGTAGCGTGCATAGGCCAAGCCTTGGCCCCAGCCTTCGGGCGCGTTGGCTGGGCGCGGTTTGGACCAGCCCGCCATCTCGGCGGCGCGTTGCAACACGGCCACAGCCCGTTCTTGGCCGCTGCTGCGCAGGTGCGCCAGGCGAAAGGCCAGGGAGTCTTGCGCCACGCTTTGGGCCAACTCGTCCATGAACGACTCGGCAGCGAACACATTGGCGGGTGCGCCCAAAGCCCGCATGGCCGAAACCCGAAAGGGCATGTTCAACACGCGGTGGTTGACCACTTTGACCGCAGCGATGTCGTAAGGTGGCTGGGCATTGCGCTCGGAGCCGCCGCCCACGGCCATGGCGGCATTCACGGCCAGGTTCACCGGGGCCGGGTTGTGTGTTTGCCAAGCGCCCAGCAAGGCCGGTGTGAGGCCGCGCCCAGGGCGTGTGCCGTGGCCTTGGCTCCAAACGGTTTGTGACCAGTCCAGCAGCAGGCCCTCGGGGCTCAGAGCGGCGTCTATGCGCACCGCCATGGCCGGGGCCAAGGGCGCGTGGCCCAATTCGGCCTGCCGCGTCCACTGCACCCGCAGCGGCCGGCCGGGCACCTGGCGTGCCAGCCAGGCCGCATCAAAGGCCACATCGTCCGCGCCGTTGTGGCCATAGCAGCCCGCGCTTTCGGCGTGAGACACCTGCACCTGGTCCGGTGCCAAGCCAAAAGCCAGGGCCAAATCGCGCCGCAGGTTGTAAATGCCTTGGCTGTGGCTCCAGACTTCAAGGGCAAGCGCTTGATGCGCTTGGGGGTTTTGCTGCGGCCAGTGCGCCAACGCACAGCACAGGCCAATCGAGGCATGTTGCCAATACGGGCGATGAAACTCGGCGCTCATGCGTTGCGCAAGCGCAGTGGCGCTGTGCGCTTGCGGCGTGGTGTCTGCCACCACGCGGGTGTCCAGGGCCTGGGCTTTGAGCCAAGCGGGCAGATCTTGCGGGTTGGGCACTTCGGCCTGGCAGCGCCAGTACAGACCCTTTTCGCACCCGTCCTCGATTTTTTTCGCGATCAGCAGCAGGCTGTGCTCTGACTCGGTCACCACGCCGAGCAGCAAACCGTCGCGCTGCACGCACACCAGGTCGTGCTGAAAGGGGCCGTTTGTGTCCTGCAACTGCGCCAGCAAGGCCTGCATGTCGCTTTCAATGACTTGGGCGTTGAGCGTGCCGGGCCTGAACACCATGCCGTGGCACATGCCGGGCAAAACCCGGTCCTGTATGAACTCAAATTCGCCCAGCACTTTGGCCGCCACATCGGGCCGCTGCGTGTGGCTGGGCGGGCTGCACAGGTCACGTTGAGCGTGGGCGCTGGTCACGTGTTCCGGCGCGATGGCGCTGTCGCCCATGGCGGTGTTGAACAAATCGCTGTAGGAGGCCGACGTGGCCACCCCCTGGGCCCAAAAGCGCCCCTGCTCGCACCACACTTGCGTGAGCGCCACGCCACAGCGCAGCGCCATGGCCTGGCGGCAGGCTTCGCGCAGGTGCGCCGCCGCGCAGCGCAAGGCCGCGCCCGAGTGCTGCACCGACAAGCTGCCAGAGGTCACGGCCTCGTCTGGGCTGTAACGGGTGCTGGCAGGCACCATGTGGACTTGCTCAGGCGCAAGCCTCAGGGTTTCGGCCACGATCAAGCGCAGGGCATGTGAAATGCCTTGGCCCAAATCCACCTTGCCCGAAAAAGCCTGCACCTGTATCTTTTCTTGTGCATGACCTTGCCCATGACCTTGCCCGTGATCGAGGCTTTGGGTCTGTGGCACCAAGGCCAGCCACTGGCGCAGCAGCGGCTGGGCTTTGAGCGATTCCGGTGTCATGGTGCGGCCAGCCGTGCGGCGGCTTTTTCAATCGCCCGAATCACCCGGTTGTGCGCCCCGCAGCGGCACAAATGGCCGTCGATGGCGTGCACAATTTGCGCCCGGCTGGGCTGGGGTTGGCGCTGCAGCAAGGCCGCTGCCGACATCAAAATGCCGCTGGTGCAAAAGCCGCACTGCATGGCCTGCTCTTCGATGAAGGCGGTTTGCAGGGCATGCGGCGCAGCCCGGCTGCCCAAACCTTCCACCGTGGTCACCGCTTTGCCTTCGATGGCCCACACAGGCGTTTCGCAAGCGGCCACGGCGTGGCCGTCCAGCAAGACGCGGCAGGCCCCGCACTGGCCTTGACCGCAGCCCATGCGCGTGGCTTTGAGCTGCAGCGTGTTGCGCAGAAGGTCCAGCAGGCTTTGCCCGGTGTCGCCTGGCACGGACACCTTTTGTCCGTTCAGATGAAAAGTCAGCGTCTGGGTCATGGGTCTGTCCGCTGTCAGTCCGGTGGCGAGACAAGTTCAGTCCGGCTTGGCACCCGAAATCTTCACGATGTTGGCCCATTTGGCGATGTCGGCATTCAAGTACTGCTCAAACTCGGGCACGTTCATCGACATGGGCACGGCACCTTGTTTGGCCCAGGCCGCCTTGACTTCGGGGTTGTTGACGATTTTGCGCACTTCGGCGTTGAGCTTGCTCACCACGTCGGCGGGTGTGCCTTTGGGGGCCATGAAGCCCAGCCAAATGGTGGCTTCAAATTTGGGCACGGTCTCGGCCACGGTGGGCAGGTCTTGCAGGTTGGCCGAGCGGGCCAATCCCGTGCCGGCCAAAGCGCGCACTTTGTTCTCACGCGAGAGAGATGCCATGGTGGTTTCGGCGTCAAACATCACGTCCACTTGGCCGCCCACAATGTCGGTGCGCGCGCCCGAGCTGCCTTTGTAGGGCACGTGCGTCATGTCGATGCCGGCCATGAATTTGAACAGCTCTCCGGCCATGTGGTAGGGCGTGCCGTTGCCCGATGAGGCGTAGTTCAGCTTGCCGGGTTTGGATTTGGCCAAGGCCACCAACTCACCCACCGTCTTGACGGGCACCGAGGGGTGCACCACCAACAGCAAGTTGGAGTAGTTCACGGGCGCAATGCCGACAAAGTCTTTCATCAAGCCGAAGGGCCGGACCGGGATCAAGGACTCGTTCACCGTGTGGGTGTTCGACATCATGAGCAAGGTGTAGCCATCGGCCGGCGATTTGGCCGCCAGATCGGTGCCGATGATGGAGCCTGCGCCGGGCTTGTTGTCGATCACAAAGGTCTGCTTGAGCTCTTCGCCCAGGCGCTGTGCCATGAAGCGGGCGTAGTTGTCGGCAGGGCCGCCTGCGGCAAAAGGCACCACGATTTTCACCGGGCGGTTGGGGTAGCTTTGGGCTTGGGCCAGGCCACAAGCCAGTGCCATGGTCAAAGCGGTGAATTTCAGGGTTTGGCTCAAGTTCAGCATGTCGTGTCTCCGATGGTATGAAAAAAAGGGTGTACTTCAACTGCGGTATTGGGGTCAGGGCCACGGACCTTGACGGATCAATCGACCTTGCCGATGCGGGTGACCAGGGCGCTCATGTCTTTGGCATCGGCTTGCACAAAGCGCTCGAATTCGGGTGCATCTTGGTACATGAACGAGGTGCCCGAGGCCGTCAGGGCCGCCACGGCGCGGGGGTCTTGCGCAGCAAATTTGGCCGCTTGTCGCAAACTGTCCACGATTTCTGCCGGGGTGTCTGCCGGCACAAACAGGCCGGACCATTGTGAGTATTGGATCGGTACCCCCAGCTCCTTGAAGCTGGGCACACCGGGCATGCTGGCCAAGCGGCCATCACCCCAATGCGCCAAGGCACGCAAACGGCCCGAGGCGATGTGTTGTTTCACGCTGGCTGGGCCCGTGGACAAGGCTTCGATCTGACCGCTCAGCAATGACAAAACAGCCGGTCCGGCACCCGTGTAAGGCACATGCAGCATGAAGGTCGACGTGGCGGCCTTGAGTTGCTCCATGGGCACATGCATGGTGCCGTAGTTGCCCGACGAGCCAAAGGAAATCTTTCCAGGGTTGGATTTCACATAGGCCATGAACTCGGCGTAGGTCTTCCAGGGGCTTTCGCTGCGCACCACCAGCACCGTGGGATCGGCCGTAAAGCGCGCAATGGCCTTGAGCTGGTTGACCTGGAACATCGGGGCGCGTTGCAAAATCTTGTCGGCTTCTGGCAAGACCACGAGTGACGACAGCGACATCAGCACGGTGTAACCGTCGGCTTTGGACTTGGCCACTTGGGCCATGCCAATGCCACCCCCTGCGCCGCCTTTGTTCTCAACCACAATGCTTTGCTTGAGGTGGCGCGACATGGCCTCGGCCACCGGCCGCCCCACTGTATCGGCCACGCCACCAGGCGGAAAGGGCACCACCATGGTGATGGGTTTGCTGGGGTAGCTTTGGGCCCAAGCCGTCAGGCCGCAAAGGGCCATGGCCAGGCCCAGCAAGGCTTGGGTCAGTTGTCTTTTTTGCATGTCGTGTCTCCTTGTGGTTTGGGGGCGCGCCTGCCCCGAATTTGACGATCAAACGAAGCGGTTTTCGATGTGTCCCACGCCGTCAATTTCGACGCGAATCACATCGCCCTTGGCGATGTAGCGGGGCGGGTTCAGGCCCATGCCCACACCGGCAGGCGTGCCGGTGGCGATGATGTCGCCCGGGTACAGGGTGATGCCGCGCGAGATGGTCTCGATCAGCGTGGGGATGTCAAAAATCATGTTCTCGGTCGGGCCGTCTTGGCGCAGCTCGCCGTTGACCCAGCAACGCACACGGGTCTTGCGTCCATCGACCTCGTCGGCGGTGACCAGCCACGGGCCCATGGGGCAAAAGCTGTCAAACGACTTGCCCATGTCCCATTGCTGGTGGCGCATTTGCACATCGCGGGCGGTCACGTCATTGACCACGGTGTAACCAAACACATGCTGCATCGCGTCGGCTTGGCGGATGTTCTTGCCGCCTTGGCCAATCACCACCGCCAATTCGGCTTCGTAGTCGATTTGTTCGGACACGGTTGCGCCCGGCAATTGCACGTCGTCGGTGGGGCCAACCACGCACTCGGGCACCTTGGTGAACACGATGGGCCAAGCCTTGGCGTCGGTGTTGCTGTCTTTGAAGACCGAGGCCTGCAGCTCTTTGGCGTGCGCGTGGTAGTTGCGGCCCACGCACCAGACGTTGCGCCTGGGAATCGGCAAGGGGGCCTCAAGCTGCACGCTGGACAGGGGCAAGCTTTCTTTGGCCAAGGCGGGCAGGGGCTGCCCGGCCACCATGGCATCGATCAGGCACTGCGCGCCATGCCGAGTCTGGGCATCCGTCAGGACAAAAGCGGTGAGCTGCTGACCGTCGGCACTGACCTGGCCGACCTGTCGTTTTCCGTTGTGAACAAAAGTGGCGAAGCGCAAAAAATTCTCCTGGGGGTCGGCAAACGGGTGTGTGGGAGGTGTGAAAGATTGGTTTATTTTCAACCAATTTGGTCCATCATAAAGACAATTGACCGATGGTCAAGACGCATGGCGGACACATGACAGAGACACGGCAAAGGGTTTTTGAGAGCGATGATGGTCAAAACCAGACCCAAAAAGGGGGTTATACCCGGCTTCACAGGCAGACATTAAATTGGTATTATTTGGTTTTTAACATGGTCTTCAACCCCTGTGGACTCTTCCTACCTTTTTCGCGCCACCTTGTTGGACCAGTTGCACAGCGGCCACTGGAAAGTGGGTGAACGCCTGCCCACCGAGCGAGAATTTGGCGAGCAATACCAAATCAGCCGCAGCACCGTGCGCAAAGTGCTGGGCGAATTAAAAGCCCAAGGCCTGATTGCCCAGACGGTGGGCAGTGGCACTTATGTCACCGACAAAGGCGTGGCGCATGCGGGTTTGACCAAAGCCCTCCACACGGTCAGTTCCGACCCGGCTTGGCACACCAGCCCGGCCGAGCTCATGGAGGCGCGCTTGGCGCTGGAGCCCGCCATCATCGAGATGGTGATTGGCAACGCCACGAGTGCCGATTTTGCCCAAATGGCCAGTTGCTGTGAGCGCGCCGAAGCGGCCACCAGCGTGGAAGAGTTCGAGGTCTGGGACGGCTTGTTTCACGAGACGATTGCGCGCGCTGCGCACAACGGTTTTGTGGCCAAGCTCTTCAAGCTCATGAGCCAGGCCCGCGCGCAAGGCGAATGGGGCATGCTGAAAAAACGCAGCCTCACACCCGTGCGGCGACTGGCCTACCAGTCAGAACACCGCCAACTGCTGCAGGCCATTCAGGCGCGCGACCTGGTTCAGGCCAAGGCCCTGGCCATCGCGCACTTGGTGCATGTCCGGCGCAACCTGCTCAATTACTGAGACCCGCCCAAGGCTGTTGCGCAGCGCCTGAAAACCTGATTCTGCAGGCAAGGCGGTGTGAGCCGATCATGCGGGCGTGCTGTCGATGAAGCTGGGCCGCTGGGCCAGCTTGTCGTAGAGCTTGTGCAAGTTGGGGTAAGGCGTGCGCCAGTCGATGTGCGCAAATCGGAAGTCCAGATACGCCAAGGCGCAGCCCACGGCAATGTCGGACAAACTCAGGTGGATGCCGGAGCAAAAGGCCTGGTCCCCCAAACCCCGGCTCATGGCCGACAAGGCGTGCTGGATTTTGCCCAATTGCCGGTCAATCCAGGCTTGGCTGCGTTGGCTGTCTTCGCGCTGGGTCCAAATCGCCTCCATGCGCGCCAAAATCGCCGCGTCGAGCAGGCCATCGGCCAAGGCCTCCCAGGTTTTGACCTCGGCCCGCTCACGTCCCCCCGCAGGGATCAGCTTGCCCACGGGCGACAAGGTGTCCAGGTATTCCACGATCACGCGCGAGTCAAACACCGCCTCGTGTCCTTCCATCACCAAGCAAGGCACTTTGCCCAGTGGGTTTGAGGCATGGATTTGGGTGGTGTCTGACCACACATCGTCGGTGACGAATGTGTACTCCAGTTTTTTCTCGGCCAGGACAACGCGCACCTTGCGCACATAAGGACTGGTGACAGAGCCGATGAGTTTCATAAGAATTGGTTTTTGGAAAGAGACCGAGCGATTCTAGGTGCTTGGCGTAAATGCCTGATGACAAGTTGTTGCACAGACGCCATCAGGGCGTCATGACCCTCCCACTTACAATCCCAGTATGAATTTTTCCCCCATTTCCGCCCTCTCGCCACTTGACGGTCGTTACGCCAGCAAACTCGAGGCTTTGCGCCCGCTGATGAGCGAGCAAGGCTATATGCACCGGCGCGTACAGGTGGAAATCGCTTGGTTCATCGCGCTGTCGGACGCCGGCTTTGCCGAGTTCAAGCCTTTGTCGCTGGGGGCGCGCAGTTATTTGTCCGCCTTGGTGAAGAACTTTTCCGAGGCCGATGCGGTGGCCATCAAGGCCTTTGAAAAAGTCACCAACCACGATGTGAAGGCGGTCGAATACTGGATCAAGTCCAAATTCAAGGACCGGCCCGAACTTGAACACGTGGGCGAGTTTGTGCACTTTGCCTGCACCAGCGAAGACATCAACAACACCAGCCACGCCTTGCAACTCAAGGGCGCGCGCGCTTTGGTCCTGTTGCCGGGGCTGGACGGCTTGATTGGCAAACTGCGCGAAATGGCGCACCAGTTTGCCGAGGTGCCCATGCTCAGCCGCACCCATGGCCAGACCGCCAGCCCCACCACGGTGGGCAAGGAAATGGCCAACGTGGTGATGCGCCTGACCGCTTCCCGCGAAAAAATCGCCGCCGTGAAACTGCTGGGCAAGATGAACGGCGCAGTGGGCAATTACAACGCCCACCTGTCGGCCTGGCCCGACTTTGACTGGGAAGCCTTTGCCAAGAAGGTGATTGAAACCCCCGAGATGCGCGAAACCCACAGCAGCCAATGGGGCTTGGGCCTGAGTTTTCAGCCCTACAGCATTCAGATCGAACCGCACGACTACATGGCCGAGTTGTTTGATGCCGTGGCCCGCACCAACACCATCTTGATCGACTTGTCGCGCGACATCTGGGGCTATGTCAGCCTGGGTTATTTCAAACAGCGCCTCAAGGCCGGTGAAATCGGTTCGTCCACCATGCCGCACAAGGTCAACCCCATCGACTTTGAAAACGCCGAAGGCAATCTGGGCTTGGCCAACGCCGTGCTCAAACACCTGAGCGAAAAGCTGCCCATCAGCCGCTGGCAGCGCGACTTGACCGACTCCACCGTGCTGCGCAACATGGGCGTGGGCCTGGGTTACACCGCACTGGCGTATGCCTCGCTCATGGCCGGTTTGAACAAGCTGGAACTCAACGAAGAAGCCCTGGACGCCGACCTCGATGGCGCATGGGAAGTGCTGGCCGAGCCGATCCAAACCGTCATGCGCCGCTATGGCGTGCAGGGCGCTTATGAAAAGCTCAAGGAAGTCACACGCGGCAAGACCGTCACCGCGGCCGACTTGCATGGCCTGATTCAGGCGCTGGAGATTCCGCAGGCCGACAAAGACCGCCTGCTGGCCATGACGCCCGCAAGCTACGTGGGCATGGCGGCCGAATTGGCGCGTCGGGTGTGACAAACGCGGCCACAGCGCGGGCATGGCTCCCGGTGCTGGCGTCCAGCGATGTGTTGTACTGGCTGCCCCCTTACCACTGCAACTTTGGCAAACGCTTGGTCAAAGCGCCCAAGCTGTACTTTGTGGACACGGGCTTGGCCTGCTGGCCGCTGGGCATTCGCCTGCCAGAGCAACTGGCATTGCACCCGGCGCGGGGCGCTTTGTTTGAAAACGGGGTGGTCAGCGAATTTGTTAAAAACCGAAACAACCTGGGCCAAGCCGCAGACCTTTGTTTTTGGCGAGACAACAACGGACCCGAAGCCGATCTGCTGTATGAAAACGGCACTGGCCAGTTGCGGTCCGCAGAGATCAAAACCGGTCAAACCCCCACGGGTGACTGTGTACGCGCAGGCCTCTTTGCAGCCAGCATGGCTGGCCACGAGGCTTGCACCCCTTTATTGATTTATGGCGGCGACTTGTCGGTCCTGCGCAACGGCGTTCAGCTGTTGGGCTGGCGCATGTTGGCCCGCAAGGACTGAAAAACCATGGCCCTCAAATCCACCATCTACAAAGCCAACCTGTCGATCGCCGACATTGACCACAGCCATTACGAAGACCACCCGCTGACCTTGGCCCGCCACCCCAGCGAGACCGATGAACGCATGATGATCCGCCTGCTGGCGCTGGCCATCAACGCCTACAAACTGCAGGCCGTGTGCAAAGGCGACGGCAAACTCGCCTTCGGCTCGGGCCTGTCGGACCCGGACGACCCCGATGTCAGCCTGCGCGACTTTACCGGCCGAACCCGCATGTGGATCGAAGTCGGCCAACCCGAAGACAAACCCATCATGAAAGCCTGCCAAAAGGCCGATGAAGTGCTGCTGTACTGCTTCAACCACGCGGCAGAGGTGTGGTGGAAGGGCATAGAGAACAAGCTCACCCGCCTGGACAAACTGCAGGTCTGGCGCGTGCCCACCGAGGGCGCACAAGAGCTGGCCCAACTGGCCGAACGCAGCATGCAACTGCAAGCCACGGTGCAAGAAGGCGCGGTCACTTTCAGCAGCGACAAAGGCAGCGTGCACATCGAGTTGCTGCGCTGGAAGTAAGGCACAGGTCGGCACCAAGCCAAGGCTGCCTCCCTCATTTGCCTTTTCAATCCGCGGGCTTCAAATCCAGCTTGGTTTGCGCGCTCGCTGCGGCTTTGGCCTGGTGGCGGTCCTCGGCGGCACGCTCGGCGTATTTGTTGAAGCGCCAAGAGCTGCCGTCCATGGTGATGCGCCGCCAGACGCCGCGCTTTTCACCCGGGGTCATTTCGGTCCACAGCTGCACTTCTTCAAAGCTGCGGCCACATCCCTTGCAGGTTTCGTCGCCTTGGCTGGTGGAGCAAATGGCAATGCACGGTGTGTCGGGCGTGCTGGCATACCAGTCTTGCCAGGCCTCGGCGGCGGCCAATGGCAGGCTGAATTCGTCGGCCAAATCTTGTTTGTAGAACACCATCAGGCCATAGACTTCAGCCAAGGCGCGCAGTTCGTGGGGCAGTGTTACCCCATCGGGCGAGGGGTTTTTGGCCCGCCAATGGTTGATGGCGGATTCGATGTCGGTGATGTGTATGCCAGCCATGGGGAAAGTGAAGCGGGAAGGCGATCATAGCGTTTTCAAATGGCCCAGGCAGGCCAAGTGGACTCAGCCTCAACCCGGCTTTGGCCGCTTGCTTGCGCTTGAAACACTTGATGAATCAAACACGTGCGCCCACGACGGTCTTCACCTCATGGGTCAAGCGCTGCACGGCCGCAGGTCTGCCGCTTCAGGCCTCTGGCGTTGTTGCTCGCACCCCCGGGACAGGCAGTTCGGGGGGCGCTTGCGCCTGGCCAGAGACCTGCTTCGTCAGCCCCTCGGCCATGCCCAACTGCCGGATTTAGGCTCAGCGTTCTGTCTGCATTTCTCGGATGCGCGCTTGCACTTGCCGCAAGCGGGTGTCCACGATCGAGGCCTCAATCAGATCAGCAGGTTGCAAGCTGTGGCTTTTCGCCCAAGCTTGGGCGGCGCGAAAGCGGTCGGCCGCGCCCGACCAGTCCATTCGGGCCAGTTGCGCCTCGCCTTCAGCACGCAGCGAGGCCAGGGCTTGCCCTTGCATGGCCAACAGCCTGGCCAGGGTGTTCCAGGCCTGTGCGTCATGGGGGACCTGCGTGACTTGGTCGCGCAATTGTTGGGTGATGCCAGCTTGGCCCGGGTGCGCAGGCAGGCGCAGCAAGGCCTCGGCGGTGGCCATCAACTCGGGGCGCTCTATCGGCTGCTGGCGCAAGCTTGGCAGCCATTTCAGAGCGTCCTCAAAGCGCTCTTGCCGAAAGGCCACCTCGGCCCTGAGCAAGCGCACCAAACGCTGGGCATATTGCGCCTGGGGGGTGTCGGATGGGCTGGCGCTGCTCACCAACAGGCTCAGTGCCTGCAGGCTTTGTTCGGCCGCTTGGGGGTTGCGAAGCTGCTGCTGGGCCAATACGGCGGCGTACAAAGCGCCGACTTTTTGCACCAAGCTGGCTTGCGGCAATGTCTCTTGACCGCGCTGCGCCCAGGCGGCCATGGCCTCGGCGCTGTTTTGCGACATGACCCTGGCCCTGGCCGACAGCATGGCCCGCGCCAAGTCGTTGGAAGGGCCGCTTGGGGGCCGGCCCAGTGTCTGGCGCGATTGCATGTCGGCCATGCGTTCGGTGGTCAAGGGGTGGCTGCGCAGGTAGGGGTAAGCGCCGTTGTCGTTCACCCCAGCGGCTTGCTGCAGTTTGCCGAACATGCCGACAAAGCCCTGTGGGTCATAACCGGCGTCGGTCAAAATCCCGTAGCCAACCCGATCGGCCTCGCGCTCCATGTCGCGTGAATAACTCAGTTGCGACTGGATCGCCGCGGCCTGCCCACCGACGATCAGGGCCTGCGCGCTTTGCGGGCTTTTGCTGGCCGCCAACACCCCCAAAAGCATGGCACCGATCACCAGGGGGCTCATCTTGGCCTCGGTGTCCATCGAACGGGCAATGTGGCGTTGCGTGACGTGGCTGAGTTCGTGGGCCAGCACCGAGGCCAGCTCGTCGTTGGAGCTCACCACCGCAATCAAGCCCAAATGCACACCCAGATAACCACCCGGCAAGGCAAAAGCATTGACACTGCGGTCACGCCCCAACAGGATGCGCCAGGCAAAGCGCTCTTGCAGTTCGGCAGACAGTTCACCGCGTGCTGTGGCCGCCTTGAGCAAAGGCGTCCAAAGGCGTTGGATGTATTCATCCAGCACGGGGTCTTCGAGGTAATCCGGGTCGCGGTACAACTCGCGGGCGATGCGGTCACCCAGCTGGCGCTCGGTACCCAGCGAGATGCCCTCGCCGTTGCCCAGGCCAGGCAAAGCTGCGCTTTGCGGCCAAGCCGGTGGCAAGGCAAGTGCGCCAAGCAGCAAGGCCAGCAGGCATTTGCGGGGCAATGAGCGGTGTTTCACTGGGGTCAATGGCTGGGGAGTTGGCGGTTCATGGCCGTATGATGCGCCATTCTTGTCAAGCTTTTGTAAATGCATTTATACCCTCCACTGCCATGACCCAGTCCCACGATGTCTTGACCCATTTTGATGCCCAAGGCCAGGCCCACATGGTGGATGTGGGGGGCAAAACCAGCACACGCCGAGTGGCGGTGGCCACAGGCCGCATACAGATGTTGCCCGCCACACTGGCGCAGGTTCAATCGGGCAGCGCCAAAAAAGGCGATGTGCTGGGCATTGCCCGCATTGCAGGCATTCAGGGCGCCAAGAAAACCAGCGACCTCATCCCCTTGTGTCACCCCATCGCCTTGACGCG
>CAMCNQ010000011.1 GCA_945875955.1 Limnohabitans sp. Rim8
CTGGTCACGTTGATCTCGGTCAGGCTCTCGCCAATGATGTCCAGGCCCACCAGCATCAGTCCTCGGGCCATCAAGATGGGGCCCAGTGCTTGCGCGATTTCGCGGTCGCGCTCAGACAGAGGCTGGGCCACCCCCTTGCCGCCAGCGGCCAGGTTGCCACGCACTTCGCCACCTTGGGGAATGCGCGCCAGGCAAAACGGCACCGGCTTGCCGCCAATCAACAAGACCCGCTTGTCGCCCTTGGCAATGCCGGGCAGGTATTTCTGCACCATCACGGTTTGCTGGCCATCGCGGTTCAGGGTTTCGATGATGACGCCCAGGTTCAGGCCGTCGGCGCCCACTTTGAAGATGCCTGTGCCGCCCATGCCGTCCAGGGGCTTCAAGATGATGTCACCGTGGGTGGCATGAAAAGCGCGGATGTCGGCTGCGTTGCGCGTGACCATGGTGGGGGCGATGAATTGCGGAAACGCCATGATGGCCAGTTTCTCAGGGTGGTCGCGCAGCGCCGCAGGGCTGTTGAACACCTTGGCGCCTTCGCGCTCGGCCTGGCCCAGCAGGTGGGTGGCGTAAAAATACTCGCTGTCAAAGGGCGGGTCTTTGCGCATCAGCACCGCATCAAAATCTTTCAACGCAGCGCGACGCTGCCGCGTTTCGGTGAACCAGTCGTTGGCGTCACCTGTCAGGTGAATCTCGCGCACTTGGGCCGTCACGGCTTCGCCTTGTTGCCAGCGCACATCGGTCATCTGGCAGGCGACGATTTGGTGGCCGCGCTTTTGCGCTTCGCGCATCATGGAAAAAGTACTGTCCTTGTAAATTTTGAAGGACTCAAGGGGGTCGGCAACGAAAAGAATGTTCATGGCTTGAATGTGGCACAAAATTTAAAAGTCGGTGAAAACCCGGGATACACCCACGTCATTGAAAAGCCACCTCGGCAAAACTGCGCAGCTTGCGGCTGTGCAATTGGGATGGGCCTGCGGCGCGCAGCAGTTCAAGGGCACGAATGCCTATTTGCAAATGCTGGCTCACCCGCTCGCGGTAAAAGTGGTTGGCCATGCCGGGCAGTTTGATCTCGCCGTGCAATGGCTTGTCACTCACGCACAAGAGCGTGCCGTAAGGCACGCGAAAGCGAAAACCATTGGCCGCAATGGTGGCGCTTTCCATGTCCAGCGCCACCGCACGGCTTTGGCTAAAGCGCCGCTGGGGCTTGTTATCCGGCAGCAGCTCCCAGTTGCGGTTGTCGGTGCTGGCCACGGTGCCGGTGCGCATGAGGCGTTTGAGGTCTGACCCCTCGCATTGTGTGATCTCGGATACGGCACGCTCCAGAGCCAACTGGATTTCGGCCAGCGCCGGAATCGGCACCCACAGGGGCAACTCTTCGTCCAGCACATGGTCTTCACGCACATAGGCATGGGCCAGCACATAGTCGCCCAGCTGCTGTGTGGTGCGCAGGCCCGCACAGTGGCCCACCATCAGCCAGGCGTGGGGGCGCAGCACGGCGATGTGGTCGGTGATGTTTTTGGCATTGGCCGGACCCACGCCGATGTTGACCATGCTGATGCCACCATGGCCCTCGCGCACCAGGTGGTAAGCGGGCATTTGCGGCAAGCGCGGCGGGGCCATGCCCAGGGCGTCGTCTGGTTCAGCGCCAAGCCCGGTGCGGCGCGTGACCACATTGCCAGGCTCTACAAACGCCACATAGGGACTGTCTGGTTTGGCCATTTCGGCACGGCCCAAGGCGATGAACTCGTCAATGTAAAACTGGTAGTTGGTGAACAACACATAGTTCTGAAAATGCGAGGGGCTGGTACCGCTGTAGTGGCGCAGGCGGTGCAGCGAATAGTCGGTGCGTGCGCCGGTGAACAGCGACAGCGGCTCGGCCTGGCCTGGGGCGGCGCGCCAAGTGCCGTTGGCAATGCTGTCGTCCATGGCCGTCAGGTCAGGCAGGTCAAACACCTCGCGCATGTGGGCTCGACGCGCCGCCCCCATCTCGCCTTCCATGTGCTCGTTTTCGGCAAATGAAAAATGCACAGGCATGGGTTCTTTGCTGGTGCCCACTTCCAAGCGCACGCCATGGTTGGCGATCAGCAAGGCGAACTGCTCTCGCAGGTAAGGGGCAAACAAATCGGGGCGGGTGAGGGTGGTGGCGTATTGCCCAGCGCTGGCCACAAAGCCGTAGCTCAGCAGTTCTTCGGCGTCTTGCGGGGGCATCCAGTCGGTGGCCGTTTCTATGCGCACATAGGGGTAAAAAGCGCGCACCCGCTCGCGCATGTCGTCACCCGCCACAAAGCGCTGCATGGCTTGGCGCAGGTGTGTCACGCTTTGGGTGTAGATGGCCTGCACGCGGGCCAGGGCCGCGTCGGCTTGGTCAAAAACTTCGGGGGCGATGAAGGGGGTGGGTGTTTGCATGGATGGATTGTGAGCTTGGAAACTTGGCGTGAGTGTCACAGGGTTTTCATGGCACCCGAATATTTGCGAAAAATTGATCAACGAAATTCAACGAACATATTTTTATAAAGTTCAATCTGTCAAAACAATGGTCAATTCAGGTCAAGCTAAAGCGCGCTTGGAAATTCGGCAACGATTTGCTGAGCCAACATGGTTTTGCCGATTTGGCGCGCGCCTAAAGTGGCGACGGCAGGACTCCAGCCGAGTTGGTCGCGGATTTCTAGCGCAGATTTTCGTGTAAACATGCCGACTCACCAGCATGCCATGATAAAAAACAAGGGTCTTATATTGAGAGACCTGCCGTGACTGACCTCCTTTCTTAAACAATGCAGGGGTGATTGGGCTTGGTGAACACACTGACTCGTATTTCAGTCGTCCACCACGCTGCTGGTCAAAGTCTTGCAGGTCTTGCTGTGACATTTGCATTTCGCTTTGTTCAGTGAACGGTTAAATAAACATCGCTTCACAAAGCTGTGGGTGAGGTTTTGGTCCGGGGCAGGCGGTCAGGCTACGGCTACATCTATGGCTGAGGCTGAGGCTGAGCACAGCTTTTAAATTCTTGTTGCTGGGGACCCAAGCGGCTCAAAGTTGACACCCAAGGTCCTCTTTGACTTGTCATTGTGGGCGTCTGCTCAGAAGCTGGTTATGCTCATGCCTGCTTGTTCTAAGGGGGGGCAATGGGCTGTTTGTGCTTGTTTTCGTTGGGCTTGGCCTGCTTGGTGCGGGGTTTGCCCGTTGTGGCTTTCTGCGCCAGTGCGCGCGCCATGGCGGTGTTGCGGGTGCGCGAAGGCGGTTGAGTGCAGATGAAAACAACCCCCCAAGGCGTTTTGCCCAGTGCCATTCGGGTTGAAAGCTCGGGCGTGCATGGCAAGGGCGTGTTTGCCACCCGGCATTTGGCCGCGGGCGAGACGGTCATTGAATACATGGGCGAGCGCATCAGCATGGCCGAGGCGGTTGCACGCCACCCGCACGACGCGGCCAATCCTGACCACACCTTTTACTTTCACCTGCAAAATGGTCAGGTGATTGACGCACTGCATGGCGGCAACGAGGCCAAGTGGATCAACCACTCTTGCCGCCCCAACTGCGAGCCCAATGAGCGCAAGGGGCGCATCTTCATACAAACGCGCAGGCCTGTGTTTCGCGGTGAAGAGCTGACTTTTGACTATGGCCTGTTCAGCGACGAGCCCTTGACCGAGGCCCTCAAAGCCCGCTATGCCTGTCGCTGCGGCGCAAAAAAATGCAAAGGCAGCCTGCTCGCCTAAGTCTTGTTGCGCGGGTGCGGATGCCGTTCTGGAGCGGCAGGCTGTTGAGGCGTGTGCGTTGGATCGGACGCATCTGGCGTCTTGCGTGCCCTGCCCGTGCCAAAACCTCGCCACGTGCTCACCAAGCTTTGCAAGCAAATGTCGAACAAGCTGGTCTGGGCTTGCCGCCGGTCTTGGGCGCTGGGTGCTGCGCTGGCGCAAGCCCGCTGGGCCAGCAACAACCAACTGGGCTGTTGAATGGCTTGCAGAATCAAGGCACGTGACAGGGTCAACCGGTGTTGGGCGTCGGCTGGCAAGTCAGGCGTGCATGCGCCCGAGGTGTTGGCGCTGCCAGCGCCCGAGCCGGGAGGAGGCCTGTTCATGGTTTTTGTTGGGCGCGCAAGGCCTGTATGTCCAACTCGATTTGGGCTTTGAGTTTGCCAAAGTGGCGGCTTGTCTGAATCCGCTTGGCCCAGACCCAACAGACCAGTGAAAACAAACACAGGGCAGCAGGCACGCACCACATCAGCCAAGCGCTGCGCGCATCGACCACGGTCAAGGCACTCCACAGCAACAAGGACACGCCCGCCAAAAACACGCCGAGAATGAAACTGGCTGTGCCAATGGCATACAGCAGCCAGCGGGTTTTCAAAACGCAGAGGTAACGCGCCCATTCCTCTGCAGCCAAATCGGCATAGCCTTGCGCATGCATTTTCAGCAAATCCGGTGGCAGCAACAGCAGCTTGAGCAAAAGCCGAGACATCAGTGGGGGCGTGTCAGCCAATGCACCATGGTGGCGGTGGCCGCACCCACCCCGGCCGCGATGATCACCGATTTGAAGGGTGCGCAGTGGATGCAGTGCTCGGCGCTCGACGAGGCCTTGTAAGCGCTGTGCGCAAGCGCGTGTTGGCTGTCTTTGGCGGCGTCTTTGCTCAGGTGGACCAGGTCGTTGAGGTAATCAGAGAGCCGGTCGGCCAAACGCTCAAAGGCGTGCTGCGCTTCGTGTGCCGCCTCCAGCATGCTGCCAGAAACGCCTGCGGCGAGAGGGTCGATTTCTTGAAGTGGGGTCGTCATGTGGCGGGCCTGTTGGAATGGAACACAAGCCCCCAGCTTAAAAGTCACAGCCCTTGGCGTCTGTGGGCTGGCGCACCAGCGCTCAAACTGGGTCGCGATGTTGGCGCTTTTGGTCGCGCAGCATGAACAGGTAAAGGCTTTCCACCTTCTCGCGCGCCCAGGGTGTGCGCCGCAAGAACTTCAAGCCAGAGCCCACGCTGGGCTCGTGCGTGAAGCAGCGCACAGGCACCAAAATGCCCAATTGCGCCCAGCCATAGTGCTCGGCCAGTTGCGTCACGATCACCTCCAAAGTCAAGCCGTGCAAGGGGTTGCGGGGCTGGGGGGAGGGCGCTGGGCTGGTCATGGGCTTGGTTTTTTCGTTTGTGAGGCTTTTAAGGCACTTTGCATTTGATTTTGTCTGCACCCAAGGCAGTGAGCGCAGGTTTTTGGAATATTTATATGCGCCACATCAAGGCGCAGCATGGAATAAAGCGCATCATGCGGGCATCGTCGTGCGCTTATGCTTATTTTAGTGGGCACTGCAGGGGCGAACGACTGGACAACATGACGTTTTTGAAACCCACTCGGCAAGCAGCCCTGCGCTGCAAGCCTTGCACGATGGGGTTGCCTGCATGATTGGCTTGCAAACGCTTGCAAGCAACCAATTGCTGGCCTGTCTGCCCAAAGAGGAAATGGCCCATCTGTGCGCTTTGCTGAACCTGGTGAAGCTCAGCCCTGGCCAATCCCTGATCTACTCGGGTGCCGCATTGCAAGACGTTTATTTTCCCTTGACCGGCATCGTGGCCTTGCATGGCCTGACCCTCAACGGGAGCAAGGCCATTTTGTCCTTGGTCGGGCGCGAAGGCATGGTGGGGGTGGCCAGCTTCATGGGGGGCAGCTCCATCACCTACAACGCCAAGGTGCTGGTGGGGGGTCAGTTTTTGTGCATGCGCAGTGTGGATTTGGTGCAGGCCTTTGAGCACTCCATGCCTCTTTTGCATTTGCTGCTGCGCTACACCCAGGCGCTGATCACCCAAATGGCGCAGACCTTGGTGTGCAACCGCCACCATGGCCTGGACAAGGCCTTGAGCCGATTTTTATTGCTGTGTTTGGACCGCGCAACGGGCGATGAGCTGCTGTTGACGCACCAAAAAATAGCCACCTTGTTGGGCATCAGGCGCGAGGGTGTGCGCGAAGCGGCCGCCCAACTGCAGCAGCTGGGCATGATCCGCTATGCGCGTGGGCGCATCAAGGTGTTGGACCGCGCGGCCTTGGCCCTTTGCACCTGCGAGTGCTACGGCGTGATCAAAACCGAATACGACCGCTTGTTGCCCCAGCAGCAAGCGGTGTGACATGTCAATCCTGAGCAGTCAGCCCCAGAAAGCCGCTTAATGATCGCCATTTTTGTCTGATGCGCCATTTGCGCCCCTCGTGCATGTGACCCCGCGCACGGTGGGCATAGGCGCGTCGGCCGGCGGCTTGGACGCGCTGGAGCGGTTTTTTGCCCACCTGCCGCTGGACACCGCCTGTGCCTATGTGGTGGTGCAACACATGGGCACTGCGCACAAAAGCCTGCTCAGCCAGTTGCTGCAAAAAGTCACCCGCTTGCCGGTGCACCCCGCACAAGAGGGCATGGTGCTGGCCGCCAACGCGGTCTATGTGATGCCCGAGGACGGTGAGTTGACGGTGGCCAACGGTTGCCTGCATTTTCGCCCCGCCGCCAATCGGCCTGGGCCACACGTGGTGCACCACGAGATCGACGCGCTGTTGGCTTCTTTGGCCGCAGACCAAGGCCAGCAAGCGGTGGGGGTGATCTTGTCGGGCATGGGCTGCGACGGGGTGCAGGGCATGCAGGCCATCCGCAGCCAAGGGGGTTTGTGCTTGGTCCAGCAGCCCGATACCGCTGCCTACGCCGACATGCCGCACAACGCGATGGCGGCTGGGGGTGTGGACAAGGTGGCACCGCCCCAAGATTTGCCCGCTGCTTTGCTGCAGTGCTTGCAAATCACCAACGCCAAGCCACTGGCCCCGAACACGGCGCAAGACCCTGCAGCGCAACTGCAGGACATTGTGCGATTGATGCGCCTGCACAACAGGCCCGACTTTTCGCAGTACAAAACCAGCACCTTGCTGCGCCGCGCAGAGCGGCGCGTCAAGCTGCTCCATTTGCCCTCGATGTCGGCTTATTTGCAATACCTGCAATCGCACCCGCAGGAGCTGGACAGCTTGTTTTCAGAAATGCTGATCGGGGTCACCGCCTTCTTCCGAGACCCTGCCGTCTGGCTTGATCTGGCCAAGGCCGTGCTGCCCGGCTTGTTGGCGGCATCGGACAAAGGCCCGTTGCGCGCCTGGGTGATGGGTTGCTCCACCGGAGAAGAGGCCTATTCCTTGGCCATGGCTTTGCAAGAAGCCCAGGATGCGCAGGTGCAGGCGAAAGGACAGGCGAAAGGACAGGTGGAAGGGCCCGTTTTGCCTAGGGAGGTTCAGATTTTCGCCACCGACGTCAATCCCGCTGCCATCGCCGTGGCGCGCAAAGCCTGGTACAGCCCGCAGGCTGTGGCGGGCCTGTCTGCCCAGCGGCTTGCGCGGTTTTTCACCCCCCCATCGTGGCGGCTACCAGTTTGCGCCGGGCTTGCGCAGTCAGGTGTTGTTTGCCGTGCACGACGTCACGCGTGAGCCGCCCTTCACACAGCTGGACCTGTTGACTTGCCGCAATGTGTTGATTTACTTCAACGCCAGCTTGCAGCAGCGTTTGCTGCCCTTGTTCCATTTCAGCTTGCGCCCCGGCGGTGCGCTGGTCTTGGGCAATGCCGAAACGGTGGGGCGCTCACGGCGCTTGTTCGGCCCATTGGGTGCGCTGTCCCACATCTACCGTCGCCTGGAGCAAGTGCCGCTGCCGGGCACGCTGGACTTTCCGATCCGGCCAAACACCTCTGCCACCGCTGTGACCAAGGAAACCACCATGAACCTCACCACACCGGCCCAAGTGGCCAGTTTGCAAACCCTGGCCGAGCAGGTCTTGCTGCGCCATTTTTCACCGCCTGCGGTGCTGGTCAATGCGGACGGTGACATTTTGTATGTCAATGGGCGCACCGGCCGCTATTTGGAGCCGGCTGCCGGCAAAGCCAATTGGAATGTGCACGTCATGCTCAGCCCTGCAGTGCGTTCGCGGGTGGCCATGGCCATGCGCCAAGCTTTGCAAACGCAGCACGACGTGGTTTTGCACGGCCTGACCATCGAAGGCGATGCCCATCACCTGTTGCAGCTGCATGTACTGGCCTTGAAAACGCCCAAGGCCTTGGCGGGCAAAGCCCTGCTGGTGTTCAAAGAGGTGCCGCTGCACTTGCCCACGCAGGGCCAAGCGGCCACGCCCCAAGCGGCTTTGCAGGCGCAGCTGCAAAGTGCGCGCGATGAGCTTGCGGCCTTGCGTGGCGAGATGCAAAACGACAAAGACCACATGCAGGCCTTGAACGAGTCTTTGCAATCGGGCAACGAGGCCTTGCAGTCTTCCAACGAAGAGCTGACCACCTCCAAAGAAGAAGCCCAGTCGATGAACGAGGAGCTGCAAACCATCAATGGCGAGCTGCAAACCCGCATGGACGATTTGGCCACGGTGCAAAGCGACATGCAAAACCTGCTCAACAGCACCGACATTGCCACCTTGTTTTTGGACAAGCACATGAATGTGCGCCGTTATACCGACAAGGCGGTGGGCCTTTTCCACTTGCGCGAAAGCGATGTGGGACGGCCCCTGAGTGACTTGGCCAGCACCCTTGACTACGCCAGCTTGCCGGGCGATGTGCAAGAGACCCTGCTCAGCTTGCAGCCCTGCGTCAAATCCGTCACCGCCGACGATGGGCGCTGGTTTTCTGTGCGCATCATGCCTTACCGCACCCTCGCCAACCAGGTGCAGGGGGCGGTTTTGACCTTTGTTGACATCAGCGCCGCCAAAGCGCTGGAGTTTCGCCTGCGCGACGCCCAAGTGATGACCCCAACCTCTGAAGAACCAAAATGACCAACCGACCCGATGCGATGGTTTCACAATTGGCCTTGCGTGAACGCGCGCAGGCTTTGATAAAGACCCAAGGGGTAAACCCCGGTTCCACCAAAACCGCCAGCGACGCCCTGCGCGTGCTGTTTGACCTGGCCTCCTCGCCCGCCACAGCGCCCGATGCCCTGGCCTTGTTGCACGAGCTGCAAGTGCATCAGGTGGAGCTGGATTTGCAAAACGAAGAACTGCAGCGCTCGCGTGACGAGCTCGAATTCACCTGGCGGCACCAAACCCAGTTGCAGGACGCGTTGCCTTGCGCACTGCTGGTGCTCGATGCGGGCGGCTGCGTGCTCGAATGCAATGCCAGTGGCCTGAAAACCCTGGGGCTCAAGCTGGAGCAAGCCCTGGGCAAGCGCCTTGAGGGTTTGCTGGCCACACGTGACGGCGCGCGCGTCCATGCGTGGCTGGAAGAGGCCAGCCAGTCGGCCTTGGGGCTGGGCCTGGCTTTGCAGCTTGAAATGCAGGGGCGGCCGGTTCAGGCCTTGTGCGCAGCGGCACGCGCCAACCCCTTGGCACCCGGCGCTTTGGTGGCCTGGGTGCATGCGCCGACCTTGGGATGAAGATGCACAAAGCCAAAGCCAAAACCAGCAGCTGGACTACCCGTATTTTTTTGCATTGAACGTTTACAGGGTAGGGGTTTTCATCAAGAGTGATGGTCACCCAAAAAATGGGGGTTTTTTATGCTGAAAACATTGATCCAGTGGTGTATTTCATTTGGATTTATGCATCATTCTTGGGCACTCAACAAAAAGGCCAAAGTCAATGTGTATAAGTTTAGTGCTGGCCGGTCCCTACCGCATGATGCTCGAAGGCTTGGCGCATGCGCTGGAGGGGTCCGGTGATTTTTCAGTGCAGGCTTGCCTGGACACCGGCGACAATGTTTTGCGAAGCTTGGAGCAGCGGCAGCCCGATATTTTGGTGATGGACTTGTCCTTGACCCACAGAAGCGGCGTGGCCTTGATCGAAGAGATCAAAACGCGCAACTGGAAAACACGCACCGTGGTGTTCACCGATGCGCCCATCGAGGAGGTGGTGCGTGCTCTGGCGCTGGATGTGCCAGGCCTGGTGTCCAAAGAAAAATCCAAGCAAGAGCTCAGCAGCTGCATCAAGAAGGTGCACGCGGGTGGCAAATGGCTGGACCGTGAACTCAGTGACAAAACCATGGCACTTTTGCTGGAACAGCAAAAAACCCCGGTTCAGACCGCACAGCGGTTGACCCCCAGGGAATTGACCGTGGCCCGCATGGTGACCGACGGCTTGCCCAGTAAAAAAATCGCCACCAAGCTGTTCATCAGCGAGGGCACGGCCAAACTGCATTTGCACCACATTTACCAAAAGCTCAACTGTCCCGGCCGCATGTCCTTGCAGCGCTACATGCAGCAAAACGGCCTGGCCTGATGTTCGCCACCCAGGGCCTTGCCCGCAGCAATCCACTGAGCATGACCAGGAGTTCACATGGCCAAAGAAAACAGCAGGTTTGAGGCGTCTGTCACGCAAGACATTGGCAAGCACTACAGCCAGGCGGCCGAGGAGTTGCTGCAGGCTTACCAACGCAACAAAGAGGCCAGTCGCCACCACGAGTCCGGGGCCTTCAAAGCCGCCTTGCACCATTCCAAATTGTCCAAACACCACGCCTTCAACGCCCACGCGCATTTGAACGAAGCGCTCAGCCTGAATGAGCGGCTTGATGGGCTGGATTTTTCTACCTTGACGCATTTGGGCGCTTCGGGTGCGACCCCGTCGCAGTGCCAGGTGCTTCAATGCAAAGGTATTTTGTTTCTGTATGCACGCAAACGCACATTGAGGCAGGCCCAGCCGGTCTAGACTGGCGGTCAATACCATCGAATATGTACCTGTTTATTGCGACGTTGAATGCGTTTTGATGCCCAGTTCCCTGGATTTTTACCATTCACCCAGAGAGATGACCATGTCCATTCGCGTATTGCTTTCCTCTAAACACACGGTGGTTTGCGAAGGCATTGCATCGGTTTTGCACTTGCAAAATGACTTCGATTTGGTGGGCATGACCGACAACCCATTGCTCACCAACGGCTTGTGCGACAAACTGATGCCCGATGTGGTGGTGATCGGCGTGCAGGCCAAAGATGCGAACGATTTGGCGCTCGTTCAGCAAATGGCCCGGCTCCAGCCCGAAAAGAAAATGGTGGCATTTTCGTGCAGCGATGCCGAGCGGCATTTCATCATTGAAACCCTCAACGCAGGGGCCATGGGCTATGTCTCGACCACCAGCAGCATGTACGAGTTGATTCTGGCCATCCGTGCGGCCAACGCCGGGCGCAGTTATTTGTGCCAAGCGGCGGCGGCGGAAATGATGGACAGCGTGCGCCATCCCCGCTTGGGCGATAACGCCAGAAAAGGGCATTTGGGCGGCCGTGAAGAACAGGTGCTCTGCCTGATTGCCGATGGGCTGTCGTCCAAAGAAATCGCCCGCAACCTGTTGATTGCACCCAGCACGGTGGAGGTGCACAGGCGCAACATCATGCGCAAGATCGGCCTGCACAAAGTGGCCGACCTGACCCGCTACGCCATTCGCAACCAAATGGTGTCGGTGTAAGCCAGGCCTCATATGTTCGCGGCGCAGCCCTTGCCGAAATTTTTCAATTTTCAGCTTTTCCAGTCCGCTCGGCCATGATGTGCCGGGCCAGGGATTCGGCCACCTTGATGCCATCGACCCCGGCCGACAAAATGCCCCCTGCATAGCTGGCACCTTCGCCCGCTGGGTATAGGCCTTGGGTGTTGCTGCTTTGGTGGTCTGGGCCGCGTGGCATGCGCAGGGGCGAAGAAGTGCGGGTCTCCACCCCGGTCATGACTGCATCGGCCATGTCGTAGCCTTTGATTTTGCGACCAAACACCGGCAAGGCTTCTCGCATGGCCTCCAGCGCGAAGGCGGGCAGCACATCGGCCAAGTCCACCAGTTTCACACCCGGCTTGTAAGAGGGCACAACGCTGCCCCAAGTGGTGGAAGGGCGATGCGCCAGAAAGTCGCCCACCAACTGCCCGGGGGCTTCGTAGTTGCCACCCCCCACGACAAAGGCACGCGACTCCAATTGGCGCTGCAGCACGATGCCCGCCAAGGGGTGACACACCGGGGGCGTTTGTTGCGACAAGGCTTGGGCTTCCTGGGCCAGTTGGGCCCCGTCGCTTGCCCCAAAGGCCGCTTGCCAGGCCGCAGCGTCCAGCGGGTAGTCGGGCGGGTCTATGGCCACCACCATGCCGGCGTTGGCATTGCGCTCGTTGCGCGAGTACTGGCTCATGCCATTGGTCACCACCCGGTCGGGCTCGCTGGTGGCCGCGACCACAGTGCCGCCGGGGCACATGCAAAAGCTGTACACGGCGCGGCCGTTTTGCGCGTGGTGCACCAGTTTGTAATCGGCCGCGCCCAGCAAGGGGTGGCCCGCATGGCGGCCCCAGCGGGCTTGGTCGATCACGCTTTGCGGGTGTTCGATGCGCACGCCAATTGAAAACGCCTTGGCCTGCATGGCCACACCCCGACGGTGCAGCATGACAAAGGTGTCGCGCGAACTGTGGCCCAGGGCCAGCACCGCATGGCGGGTGTCAAGGCGCTGTTGCTGGCCGGTGCGCAGGTCTTGCACCTGCAAACCACACAGTTGCTGGCCGCTGGCCGTGGGCTGCAGCCAGACATCGCACACGCGCTGCTCAAAGCGGATCTCGCCGCCCAGGGCGATGATTTCGGCGCGCAGGCGCTCCACCACTTTGACCAGTTTGAAGGTGCCGATGTGCGGGTGTGCGGCAAACAAAATGTCTTCGGGCGCACCGGCTTTGACAAATTCGTCCATGACCTTGCGGCCCAGGTGGCGCGGGTCTTTGATTTGGCTGTAGAGCTTGCCGTCCGAGAAAGTGCCCGCACCGCCTTCGCCAAATTGCACATTGCTCTCAGGGTTGAGCGTCTGTTTGCGCCACAGGCCCCAGGTGTCCTTGGTGCGTTCGCGCACCGGCTTGCCGCGCTCGAGCACCAGGGGTCTAAAACCCATTTGCGCCAAAGCCAAAGCCGCAAACATGCCGCAGGGGCCAAAGCCAATGACCACCGGGCGCTCGCCTTGTGCCGCGCCAAAAGTCTTTGGGGCTTGGCAGGGCGCATGCCAGCGCATGTCGGGCGTGGCTTGAATGTGGGGATTGACCGCCCATTTTTTCAGCAAGGCGGCCTCGGCCTGCGGCTCGGTCAGCGTGACATCGACGATGTACACCGCCAGCAGTTCGGCTTTGCGGGCATCGAAGCTGCGCTTGAACACCTGCAGCGCGGCGATGTCAGACGGTTGCAGGCCCAGGGCTTTGGCCGCCATGTGTTGCAAGGCGTCTTGCGGGTGGGCCGTGGGCAAGCGGTCTTGGTCGGTCTCTGAGGGGGCATCGGCGGCGCGGCGCGTTTGCACCGGCAGGGCCGAGAGCGGGAGTTTGAGCTCGGAAATTCGGATCATGGGCACCTGTGTGGCTTGTGGTTATCAAGCAAGGGGCTTATTTTAGAGCCTGGGCCCAAGGGGTTTGAGGCGCGCGTTCAAACCCTGCAAGGCCCAAAGAGCGTTCGCGCACTCAGGCTTGTTTGACCCGCATGGCTTGCACACCAAACCGCTTGGAGGCCTAAGCAGGCAAGAAGCCTTCAATCGACAAATAGCGCTCGCCGGTGTCGTAGTTGAAGCCCAGCACGGTGGCCCCTTTGGGCAAGTCGCCCAGTTTTTGGGCGATGGCCGCCAGCGTCGCGCCCGAAGAGATGCCCACCAGCATGCCTTCTTCACGGGCCGAGCGGCGGGCGTATTCACGCGCGGCTTCGGCCTCGACCTGGATGACGCCGTCCAGCACGCGGGTGTCCAAATTTTTGGGAATGAAACCTGCGCCAATGCCCTGAATGGGGTGGGGCGCGGGCGCGCCCCCCGAGATGACGGGCGAGGCGCTGGGCTCGACCGCAAACACCTGCATTTGTGGAAAACGCGCTTTGAGCACCCGCGCCGCGCCGGTCAGGTGCCCGCCCGTGCCCACGCCGGTGATCAGGGCGTCAATGCCGTCTGGAAAATCGGCCAGGATTTCTTGCGCCGTGGTGCGCACATGCACGTCGATGTTGGCGGGGTTTTCAAACTGCTGGGGCATCCAAGCGCCGGGCGTGCTGGCCACCAGTTCTTCGGCGCGGGCGATGGCGCCTTTCATGCCTTTTTCGCGTGGGGTGAGGTCGAAGCTGGCGCCATAGGCCAGCATCAGGCGACGCCGCTCTATGCTCATGCTGTCGGGCATGACCAGCACCAGCGGGTAGCCTTTGACGGCCGCCACCATGGCCAGGCCGATGCCGGTGTTGCCCGAAGTGGGCTCGATGATGGTGCCGCCAGGCTTGAGTGCGCCCGATTGTTCGGCTGCTTCAACCATGGCCAAGGCAATGCGGTCTTTGATGGAGCCGCCGGGGTTGCTGCGTTCGGACTTGATCCAGACATTGGCATCAGCGCCAAACAAGCGGTTGATGCGCACGTGTGGTGTATTGCCGATGGTGTGAAGGATGCTGTTGGCTTTCATGGGGGGTGCTTTCAGTCTGGAATGGCGGATGAAGCGGACCATTGTGCGTGAATCTTTAGGCCTTGCAAGCCTTATTCAAAGGCCCGCAAGCGATAATCAAGGTGTGAAGCTGGCCAGACCGTCGCTGGTGCAAGACCCGAAAGGGTGCACTGGAGGAACGTCCGGACTGCACAGGACAGCGTAGGAGGTAACACCTCTCCACCGCGAGGTGAGGATCAGAGCAACAGAGACGAGTCGCCTTGGGGCAACCTTTGGCGGGTGAAACGGGCAATCTCTACGCGCAGCAATACCAAGTAGGCCTTCCTGAAGCAACGCGGTTCGCCGCGCGGCTTTTCCTTGTGGTTCCGCAGGGTGAGTTGGCGGGTAGGTAGCATCGAGCCGGGTGGGCGACCCCCGGCCCAGAGTAATGGCGGTCACGCAGCGGGCAACCGCTGTGCACAGAATCCGGCTTATCGGCTGGCTTCACACTTTTTAAAGGCACAAAAAAACCCGCCTTGGCGGGTTTTTTTTCTTAAGCCTTAACCCGCCTTGGCGGGGGGAGTTTCTTAAGCCTTAACCCACCTTGGCGGGTGTTTTGAATCAACCCGCGAAGGCGGGTTTCTCCATGGGCGTCAAACGCTCAGCCGCGAGAGGGCATGAGGCTGTTGGCAAGGGCAAAGACCGAATTGGGGGCAGTGGTCTTCAAGGTGGATTTGGGCTTGGCAAACACGCCGCGCCGCACAGCGGGCTGGGGTGCGGGCTCGACCGTGATGCCCTTGGTGCGCTGCTCGGCCACCAGTTGGCGCAGGCTGATGGACTTGAGGTGGGTCAGCATTTTCTCGTTCAGGCTGGCCCACAGCTCGCTGTTCATCCAGCTGCCGTCGGCGGCAGATTCGTCGTCTGAAGAGGCATCGACAGCGCCAACGATGTCGGCCATGGTGATTTTTTCGGCATTGCGCGACAGCGAATAACCGCCGCCTGGGCCACGGGTGCTTTCAACCAGGCCTTGTTGGCGCAGTTTGCTGAACAGCTGCTCCAAATAAGACAGGGAAATTTGGTGGCGCACGCTGATGGCAGCCAATGAAACGGGGCCGCGGTCTTCTCGCAGCGCCACGTCGATCATGGCAGTGACGGCAAATCGGCTCTTGGTACTCAAACGCATGGTATTGCTCCTTTCTGCGTTGGGAAAGCCCAGCGGGCTTTACGGATCACAATCTGCAGGGTCGCATTTGTGACTGAACAGCCATTTTCTCAGACTGAATACTTAATTGGGGATTGACCGTTCCAATTCAAGGGTAAATCCCGTGTAAATTTGTCAGAAAACTGTCAGAAAACTGTCAGAAACATTGTCAAAACCGCTCGTAGCCCTCAAGCTGACGCCATTGGCCGCTTTCCAAAGGGGCCAGGCTCAGACGCCCGACACGCTGGCGGCGCAGGTCTTGCAAAGGGCATTGCTGGTCCAGCCATCGGCCCAAATCTTGGCCATCGATGTCTTTGCCCGCAATGCGCAAGACCGTCATCTGCTCGGTTTGGCGGTTCACACTGGCCCGGATGCCGGGGCCGTTAAGGGCTTTGAGGGTGGCCTCTTGCACAGGGCCTTGCAGCGTGGCCATCCATTCTTGTTCGATTGGGCTGCGCCGGTCTTCAAGGTGGCGCAAGACGCCAAAATCGTCGGAAAAAATGCACAAACCGCTGGCGGCTTTGGCCAAGGGCAGGGGGATTTGCATTTTGGCCAGGCGCTCTGCGCCCCAGATGCCGGGCTTTGGCGCTTTCAGGCCCACGGTGTTTTGCAGCCATGCCAAATTGCCCACCATGTCAGCGGGTTTGTACAGCACCAAGCTCGTGGGGGCGAGCGCGGCCATGGACACCATGCGATTGACGGTCAGACTTTGCGCCTCTTTGACACGGCGAGCCGGGTCGGTGACCAGTCGGCCCTCCACCTGCACACCGCCGGCCACGATCAGGGCTTCGGCTTCGCGGCGAGAGCAGTTTTGTTCGGCCGCCACGCGCTTGGCCAGGCGGATGCCTTCTTCAGAGGGGCTCATCGGATCTTTCAAGGCAGGGTTTGTTCGCGGATGTGGTCCACGTGCGCTTGCAAGGAGCGGGCGGCCACCGGCCACAGCCTTGGCGGCACGTCGTCGTAGGCTTTTTCGACCCATTCTTGCAAACTGCCTTGGGGCATGGCCTGCATGGCGGCGGCGATTTTGGCCTCGCGTCTCAGGCGGTGTGCCGACAACTGTGTGATGGCTTTGTGGGCAAAGCCCAGCACATGACCGTGGGCGGGCAAGATGAATTCAATCGCTCCCGCTTCACAGGCAGCGGCCAGTTTGTCCAGTGAGGCCAGGTATTGGCCCATGTGGCCATCGGGCGGGTCGATCACGGTGGTGCTGCCGTTGAGCACGTGGTCCCCTGAAAACAGCAAGCCATCTTCTTCCAGCACCAGGCACAGGTGGTTGGCGGCATGGCCGGGGGTGTGCAGCACGCGCAGGGTGTGGCGGATCTCGCCATCAGGCCCGCTGGCGTGCAACACCAGTTTTTCACCATCGGCCAATTCGCGGTCGGGGCTGAATTGGCTGTTGGCCCGCGCCGTTGGAAGAGAAGCCAAGCCCAAGATGGGTGGCTTGTTGGCGCACAGGGCTTGCAAAGGGCGGGCCCCCGGGGAATGGTCAGGGTGTGAGTGGGTGCACACAATCATTTTGATTTGTGCTCCCGCCGCGCGCCAAAGGCGTTGCAGGTGGTCGTCGTCGGCTGGGCCGGGGTCGATGGCGATGTAGCCGGTCACAGGGTCGCCGACCAGGTAGCTGTTGGTGCCTGGGCCGGTCATGACGCCAGGGTTAGGGGCCGTCAAGCGCTGCAGGTTTTTGAGCAAAGCCACGGCTTGCTCGCTTTGCCAGTCGAGGTGGTGGTGGATTTGCCCGTCCGGGTTGACCAGGGCCAGTTCACCAAATGGCGCTTCGTGCTCCATGTAACGCGCTTCGTTGCCCGCCAACCAACCGGCGCGGGGGCAACTGGTCCACAGCGGTTCTTCGTTCACGGCGCAAGCTTGCATCAGGTCTTGCACAGAGCCAAAGGCTTTGAGGCGTTCGAGCGTGCGTATGGTGGGAAAGATGATGAAGAAAGTCCCCTGTGCATGGCGCTCCAGTGCCTCAGAGGGTCTGACCCAGATGGGTTCGAACTGTTCGGTTTCGTCGGCCACGGGGGTTTGGCCCTCGGGCATGCGGGCCACCAAAAAGGCACATCAAAGCGGCGCGGCAAGTCGCGGTCGGTGATCCAATGGGCCAGCACATGAACCGCGTCGGCACCCAATGTCAGGCCTTTGGCCTGGCATTGGGCGGCCAATGGGGCTTTGCGATCGAGTTGGGCGATGTCTTGCTGGTCGGCCCATCGGCCATCGGCGTGGCGCGCCAACAAGATGCCCAACTCTTCAAAGCTTTCGCGGATGGCGGCGATGGCTTGCGTCAAGTGCAGGTCGCTTTGCCCTGTGCGCCGCTTTGCCAAGGGGTGCGCCTTGGCGTCAGCGGCGTCGATGCCGCCCCCGGGGAACACGTAGGCGCCCGGCGCAAAGCTGGCGCTCATGGCGCGGCGGGTCATCAAGACCTCAAGGCCCTGCGGGCCGTCTCTGAGCAGCAGCACGGTGGCTGCGGGGCGCAGGGGCGCGGGTTCACGTTGGGTATAAAGGAGTTGGGATGTGCGTGCCATGCCCCATTATCAGGTCGCTGGCGGTTCAGCCAAGGGCGATAATCGCAAGCATGCACATTCCTTTTACCAAGATGCAAGGCGCGGGCAATGATTTTGTCGTGCTCAATGAAACCGGAGGCCGCCTGGGCCTGACCGCGGCCCAGTACCGTTTTTTGGCCGATCGGCATTTTGGCGTTGGCGCTGACCAGATTTTGAGTGTTCTCCCCGCACCCGCGCCCGGGCTGGACTTTGAATACGTGATCCACAACGCCGATGGCGGCGAGGTCGAGCACTGCGGCAACGGCGCCCGTTGTTTTGTGCGCTATGTGCGCGACAAGGGCTTGACCGAAAAATCCAGTGTGCGGGTGAAGGTGCAAAAAGGCGAACTGGAGTTGCACATGCAAGCCGATGGGCGGGTCACGGTCGACATGGGCGCACCTGTTTTTGACTGGCCGCAAATTCCATTCAACCCGCACGGCTTGGTGAGCGACCAGGTCCAGGGCTGGCCGGTGTTTGATTTGCCTTTGGGCGAACAGGGCGCGGCGCGGGTGGCGGTGCTGTCCATGGGCAATCCCCATGCGGTGCAGCGGGTGGGCGATGTGGGCTCGTTCCCGGTGTTGGCGCAAGGGCCGTTGATTGAAAAGCACGCGGCTTTTCCCAACCGGGTGAATGCCGGTTTCATGCAAATTGAAAGCCGCAGTCAGATGCGTTTGCGCGTGTTTGAGCGCGGGGTGGGTGAAACCCTGTCTTGTGGCACCGGGGCCTGCGCGGCGGTGGTGGCGGGTATCCGCCAAGGCTGGCTAGACTCTGCGGTGGCTGTACACACCCACGGCGGGGTGTTGGGCATTGAGTGGGCCGGTCAAGCGAACAGCCATGTGTTTTTGACAGGCCCGGCCACACCGGTTTTTGACGGGGTCATTGACGTGCCCAACGACTTTTCTTGAACATTTGGAGACCCTTTATGAACCGCCCTGAACCCATGAGCCCGATCACCGAGGACGACATTGCCGATTACTTGGTGAACACGCCCGATTTTTTTGAGCGCCATGCCTCGCTGTTGGCCACGGTGCAACTGACCCATCCGCAAAGCCACCGTGCCGTGGGTTTGCAAGAGCGACAAGCCCAGATGCTGCGCGACAAGATCAAGGGCTTGGAGCACCGCATCATGGACATGATTCGCCATGGCAACGAGAACATGGTCTTGACCGACCGCTTGCACCGCTGGTCTTGCGAATTGCTGGTGACCGCCCCCGACCAGTTGGCTGAATTGGCGGTGGACAACATCCGTTCGCTTTTTCAGGTGCCGCAAGTGGCCTTGCGCCTGTGGTCGCTGCAGGCCGAGCACGCCCAAGCGCCCTATGCACAGGGCGCGAGCGAAGCGGTGCAGATACTGGCCTCTTCTCTTGACCGGCCTTATGTGGGTCCGAATGCGGCCTACGAAGCCGTGCAGTGGTTGGACGAGCCCAGCCAAGCGGCTTCATTGGCCTTGCTGGCTTTGCGCTCTGCACCTGGCCAGCCCGCCTTTGGCTTGCTGATTTTGGCCTCACCGGATGCGCAGCGCTTTAACAGCCTGATGGGCACCGATTTGCTGGAACGCTTGGCCGAGTTGGCCGGGGCGGCCCTGTCGGTGCTGCACGAGGCCAAGGCCTAAGCCGTGTCCGAGGCGCTTGCCCAAGACCCTTTGGTGGCGCGCTATCTGGCCCATGTTCGCTTTGAAAAAAGGCTGGCCGAGCGCACGTGCAGCCTGTACCAATTGGACTTGGTGCGGCTGGCCCAGATGGCCAGCGCTTCCCAAGTGGCTTTGCTGCAGGTACAAACCGGTCATGTCCGGCGTTGGGTGGCCCAGATGCACGCCGCCGGGCGCAGCGGCCGGGGGATTGCCCTGATTTTGTCGGGTTGGCGCGGCTTTTATGCCTGGCTGGGGCGTGAAGGCCTGCTGGGCCAAAACCCGGTTGTCGGCGTGCGCGCCCCCCGGGTGGCCAAACCCTTGCCCAAGGCCTTGGGGGTGGAGGAGGCGGTGCAATTGGCCGAGCACGAAGAAGCCGACGACGACCCTTGGCTAGAAGCGCGAGACGCGGCCATGGTCGAGTTGCTTTACGGCTGCGGTTTGCGCATTGCCGAGTTGACCGGCCTGGATGTGGTGGCTTCCAGCCAAGCCAGCAAGGCCGGGCGTGGCTGGGTTGATTTGCAAAACGCCGAGGTTCAGGTGCAGGGCAAAGGCGGCAAACGCCGCAGTGTTCCTTTGGGCCGCTCGGCCATGGCGGCCCTCGACCAATGGCTGCCCCTGCGGGCCCAATTAACGGGCATGCTCAGCCAGCCGGTGGTCGGCACCTCGGACTTGGCGCTGGCGCTGTTTCCTGGCCGCTATGGCACGCGCTTGAGTGCCCGGGGAGTGGCCCAGCGGCTCAAGCGCCGCAGCCAGTTGGCGGGCTTGGCCACCCCGGTGCACCCGCACATGCTGCGCCATTCGTTTGCCAGCCATTTGCTGCAGTCCAGCGGTGATTTGCGGGCGGTGCAAGAGCTGCTGGGGCACGCCAACATCAGCACCACACAGGTCTACACCCGGCTCGATTTTCAGCACCTGGCCAAGGCCTATGACGCGGCGCACCCGCGGGCCAAGCGCAAATGACAGAAGAGCGCGGCAGTTGACTTGGTGCGCGTGGCTTTGTGCGACTGACTTGAATTGGCCGCTACACTCCCCACTTTTGGTCTTTAGACCCTTTTGCGTGGAGCCTTGACATGTCCCTGATCCCCACCACCATCCTGACCGGTTTTCTGGGCTCGGGCAAAACCACCTTGCTCAAGCGGGTTTTGAGCGAGGCCCACGGCCAAAAAATCGCTGTGATCGAGAACGAGTTTGGCGAAGAAAACATTGACAACGACATCTTGGTGTCTGAGACCAATGAGCAAATCATCCAGATGAGCAATGGCTGCATCTGCTGCACCATCCGCGAAGACCTGCGCGCGACCTTGCAACTGTTGGCGGCCAAGCGCCGCAAAGGCTTGTTGGATTTTGAGCGCATCGTGATCGAAACCACCGGGCTGGCCGATCCCGGTCCGGTGGCGCAGACTTTTTTCATGGACGACGAAATTGCCGAGACTTTTTTGCTCGACTCGATTTTGACCTTGGTGGACGCCAAGCACGCCCCCCAGCAACTCAATGACCGCCAAGAGGCCAGGCGACAAGTGGGCTTTGCCGACCAAATTTTCATCAGCAAGGCCGACTTGGTCTCCAGCGAAGCGCTCGATGCCCTTCAGCACCGGCTGCAGCACATGAACCCCCGCGCGCCCCAGAAGGTGGTGCATTTTGGGGAAGTGGCCTTGTCCGAGGTGTTTGACCTCAAGGGCTTTAACCTGAATGCGAAGCTGGACATAGACCCCGAATTTTTGAGCGACAACGCGCATGACCACGGTCATGACCATGACCATGATCACGGCCATGACCACGCACAGGGCGCACATTGCGACCACCCTTCGCACGTCCAAGATGTGGCAGATGGCCAAACACAAGGTCATGGCCACCACCACCATGACGACGATGTCAAAAGCTTTGTTTTCAGGTCAGAGCGCGCCTTCGAGGCGGCCAAGTTGGAAGACTTTTTAGGCGCCATCGTGAACATTTATGGCCCCCGCATGCTGCGCTACAAAGGCGTGCTCAACATGCAAGGCACAGAGCGCAAGGTGATTTTCCAAGGGGTGCACCAGCTCATGGGCAGTGATTTGGGTCCACTTTGGGCCGAGGGTGAAACCAAATTAAGCAAAATGGTGTTCATCGGCATCGATTTGCCCAAGGACATTTTGTTGCAAGGCTTGGAGCAATGCTTGGTTTGATCGGCTCTGCGCCACATGGGCGAAGAGTTCGCCCATGGACCCCGTCTTGAATTTCTCAGCACCGCAAGGTTTTTTGAGGCTTCTTGTCGTTACAATCGCCCGCCTGATGCCGACCCTTTTGGGCTGGCTTGGTGAACCCCATAAGGTCAATAACAAGGGTTTAGATGGAAATGAACAGGTGTCCCCATCGGTTGTTGCCATGTGACAAGCGCTGTGCACCTGCCCTTTTACACGGCCAGGAGACAAGAAGTGAAGACCGCGACAAAAAAAACAATGGCCAAAGTGCCAGCCCCAAATGCGCCGGCCCCAACAGTGCCCGTTTCAAAAGCAAAAGCGCAGGCCTTACCGGCTTCAAAAGGCGTGGTCGGCAAGGCGGCTGTGCCCGCTCAAACTGCCGTGAAAGGGCCCGTCAAGACGCCAGTGAAAGCGGCTGCTAAAACGGCCCTGAAAGCGCCAGTGAAAGTGCCAGCCAAAGAGTCCGTGAAAGTGCCGCCCAAAGCGTCCACGAAAGCACCCGCAAAAGCGCCCGAAAAAGCACCCGCCAAGACCAGCCCAGTCGCCGTCAAAACCAAAACTGCAGCGGCTGTGCCCAAGGCCCCTCCATCCGTCGCCGCCAAAGCGGCCCCTGTAAAAAACAAGTCCGCAGCAACCGACGTTCACAAACCCCTTGCTGCATCCTCCAAGCCGACCCTCGCCACCCAGGCGAAGGCCGCACCCACGCCGTCCCCTCAAAAGGCGGTTTCTGTACCTAAAGCGAAACCTATGACTGTTGATCCAGTGGCGACACCGACCCCCGAAGTTGCCCCCGTTGTTGAGGCACCTGTGATGCCTGTTGTGCCCGAGCAATTGGTCAGGGCCACACGCCCTTCGGCCCGCTTGGCCCAAATCACCGTGCCCTCTTTGCCGCAAGCGGTGGCCTCCACGGCGGCCAAGTCCAGTTTTCTGCCCAGCGCACCCGTGGCCTTGGCTCCCCCGACTTTTGTGCCGATCAAAAAAGACCCGAAATTGGCCAACAACTGGAAGACCAAATCGGCCAAGGAGATGACCGACGCCGAAATTTTGGCCATGCCCGATGCCGAATACATGAACAGCCTGCAAATGGCTTATTTCCGCAACAAACTGAGCATCTTGAAGCAAGACATCCTGTACAGCGCGGGGGCCACCACCGAGCATTTGCGGGAAGACACCGTGGTGGTGCCTGACCCGGCAGACCGGGCCACGATTGAAGAAGAGCACGCGCTGGAGTTGCGCACCCGCGACCGCGAACGCAAGCTGCTCAAGAAAATCGAACAATCCATCCAATTGATCGACGCGGGTGACTACGGCTATTGCGACGAAACCGGTGAGCCCATTGGTGTCGGCCGCTTGCTCGCCCGTCCCACCGCCACCTTGTCTTTGGAGGCTCAGCAAAGACGCGAGTTGAAGCAAAAAATGTTCGGCGACTGAGCACTCACGGTTTTTACGACCCTTTAAAACCCCTGCCCAGGGGTTTTTTTACGCCCTGGTGCTGTTTGGAAAACTTTTAATTTTGATTTATGCGGTCGATGGTTTTGATATTTTTAATCAGTTGAGCCCTTCAGATATTACTTTCATTGACGGTTGTAAGTGCCTAATTTACATAGAAATTTTTCTTAACTGAACCTTCGGTTTCTTCGCTAAGCCATTGATTTCATTGAAAAAAATCAATCCACAGCGTTTGAGTTGCCGTGAATTCCTGATACAGTGTGAAAAAGTGCATTTAAGTGGGGAAAAGTGTCTCTGCTTGGTTCTTTCAACGCTGAAAAGGTCGTGTTCGTGTTTCAAGGGGCTTCATCGCTGAGTCTGG
>CAMCNQ010000012.1 GCA_945875955.1 Limnohabitans sp. Rim8
GCGACGGTACGCCAATCCTGCTCGGCCATTCATTACCTTGGACGACCCCGCCACTTTGTCTGCTGCTCGTGCCGACCCCACAGGTTTTGTACGGGGCTTGAGTCAAGCCGTGATCGATGAAGTCCAACGCGCACCCGATCTCTTGTTGGCCATTAAGGAGAGTGTGGACAAGGACACCAGGCCAGGTCGCTTTCTACTCACCGGCTCCACCAACCTCATGGCCATGCCTTTGGTCGCCGACTCTTTGGCCGGTCGTTTAGAGGTCGTCACACTGCTGCCCTTTGCGCAAGCCGAGTTGGCCGCCACGCCGGGCGATTTGCTGGACCGTTTGTTTGACGGTCAAGGGCTGCCCGATGTGGGGATGCCTGTGGTGGGCCATGAGCTGATGGATTTGGTGCTCAAAGGGGGTTACCCAGAAGCACTGCGACGCTCAACGGTGGGTCGCCGCCAAGCCTGGCTCCTGGACTATGTGGCCTTGATCCTCGACCGCGATGTGCGTGACATCGCCCACATCGACCAACTCGACCGCATGCCGCGCCTTTTGAACATGCTGGCGGCGCACGCTGGGCAAATGGTGAACCACAGCAGTTACGGCGCCGCGCTGGGGCTGACATCTCCGACCGCACAGAAATATGTGGGCATTTTGGAGCGGTTGTTTTTACTGCGCCAAATACCCCCGTGGTCAAGCCATGCGATCAGCCGATTGACGAAGACGCCCAAGCTGCATTTTTTGGACACCGGCTTGCTTGCCGCACTGCGCAGCGCCACGGCCGATACATTGAAAAAAGACGCCTCACCCGAGCGCGTGAGTTGGGGACCGTTGTTGGAAAATTTCGTGGTCTCCGAAGTGCTCAAGCTCGTCACCTGGTCCGAGAAGCGGCTGCGCGTTTCACACTTTCGCAGCAAAAATCAAGACGAAGTGGACTTGGTCATTGAAGACCCGCAGGGGCGCGTGGTTGGCATTGAAGTCAAAGCATCAGCCACGGTGCGCAACGCCGATCTGCGAGGGCTGCGCCAACTGCAGGCCGCAGTCGGCGACAAGTTTGTGCATGGACTTGTGCTGCATGACCATGACCGCATCACACCGTTTGACGCGCAACTGCATGCAGGTCCTGTCTCTCTTTTGTGGCGATAAACGATCAGTTGAAGACTTGAGCCGTTACGCATGGACCCTATCCCGCGCTCATGACCCGAATCGCAAATCCCGCATGTGCTCAAACACCTGCGCCGCACCAGCCTGGCGCAGGGCATGGGCGTCAGCGCCGGGTGGCGCATAAGCCCACACGGTGGCCCCGGCTGCCACACCCGCCGTGATGCCCACGGTGGTGTCTTCCACCACCAGGCAGCGGGCCGGGTCGATCTGCAAATGCGCAGCAGCGGCCAGGTACACATCGGGGTGCGGCTTGCTGCGCGGCATCTCGTGGCCGCTGAAAATACGGCCGACAAAAAAGTCGATCAGCCCCACTTGCTTGAGCATCATCTCGATCTTGAAACGGTCTGCACCTGAAGCCACGGCGATGCGGCCCTGGCAGTGGTCGTGCAGGTGCGCCACGGCTTCGTGCACGCCTTCGATGGCAGTGATGCTTTGGGTCAAGCGTTCGTTGCGAAGGGCATAAAACTGTTCCAGCCACGCATCAGTGAGCGGCTGGCCGGTATGCGCTTCGATCACGCTGCGCTGGCTTTTGACGGTGTGGCCCACAAAGCGCCGCATGCATTCGGCCAGCGTCATGTGCCAGCCTTGCGCTTCAAACATGTCACGCAGCACGCCGCAGGTGATGGCTTCGCTGTCGACCAGCACGCCGTCGCAGTCAAACAAAATGGCTTCAAAGTACATGCAGGCCATCATACGGGCTTCATCACAACCCATCAAAGCACGTCGCCATCCACATAAAACCAGCGGCCTTCTTGGTGCACAAAGCGGCTGCGTTCATGCTGACGGGTGGCTTTGCCTCCCAAGCGAAAGCGGGCCACAAACACCACTTCGGCGCTGTCTGGGCCTGTCATGCGGTGCTGCTTGATCTCAAGGCCCAACCACCGGGCTCCGGCTTCTAGCGTCAATTCAGCCGGGCGCTGGCTGGCGTGCCAAGTGGCCAGCAAATAGGGCACATCGCCCAACACAAAGGCGCTGTAGCGTGAGCGCATCAGGCACTCGGCGTCTGGGGCGGCAAGGCCCGCGTGGTAAGGGCCACAGCAAGCGTTCAGACTCAGGGCCTGGCCTTTGGCCGTGGTGCGGCCGCAGGGGCAAGGGGTCTTCATCAATGGCTTTTGCGCGCCAGACTTTCGGCCTTGTGCTGTTCCATTGTGACCAAGGGGGCAGCGGCTTTCTTCCAAGCGGCAAAGCCGCCGTCGATGTGGGCCACATTGGTCATGCCCATGTCTTGCAAGGTTTTGGCAGCCAAGGCGCTGCGCCAGCCTGCGCCGCAAAACAAGATGAACTGTTTGCTGTCGTCACCGAACACCGGCTTGAAGTAGGGCGATGCCGGGTCCACCCAAAACTCCAACATGCCTCTGGGGGCCAAAAAGGCCCCGGGCAAGGTGCCTTCACGTTCGAGCTCCCGCGGGTCGCGAATGTCGACAATCTGCACGGCCGGGTCGTTCAGACGTGCGCAAACGGTTTCGACGCTGTGGGTCGTGACCTCGGCCATGGCTTCGTCCACGAGCGTCTGGAATCCTTTGGTGATGGGCATGTGTGTCTCCTTTTGGTGATGCAACTTGGCGTCGACTCAATGGGCTGCGCTTATTTTCGCCAGAAGTGGGCGCTGAACAAGACCAGCACAGACAGCAGCTCCAGTCGGCCCAGCAGCATGGCAAAGCTCAAAACGCCCAGCTGAAATGGTGTGAGGTTGCCGTAGTTGCCCGCTGGCCCCACTTCGCCCAGCCCTGGGCCGATGTTGTTGACCGTGGCGATCACGGCCGAAAACGCGGTCACAGTGTCCAAGCCGCTGAGCAAGAGCAGCATGCTCAGGCCCATGGTGGCTGCGCCATAAATGAGCATGAAACCCAGCACCGCCGTCATGACCGACATGGGGATAACAGCCCCGCCCAGCGTGACCGGGTTGATGACACGGGGGTGAATGATGCGCACCAATTCACGCCGGGCTTGTTTGACCAGCAGCACCATGCGCACCATCTTGATGCCACCCCCCGTAGAGCCTGCACATGAGACAAAACAGCCCAGAAACATCAAAAAAATCGGGGCAAACACCGGCCACTGCGCGTAATCGGTGGCGGCATAACCTGTGGTGGTGGCCAAGGACACCACATGAAAGGCACTGATGCGAAAGGCCTCCAACCCGTCGTCATAAACGCCATGCACCAACAGCAAGGACATCACCAGCAAGGTAGCGGCCAACAAAACACCCAGGTAGGTGCGAATCTCTCTGTCGTTGCTGATGGGCAATAAGGAGCGGCTGCGCAGGACCACAAAATAGCGGACAAAGCTGATGCCGGCCAAGGTCATGAACACGATGGCGACCCACTCGATCATGGGCGAATTGAAGTGGCCAAAACTGGCGTCATACGAAGAAAAGCCCCCCAAGCCCATGGTGGTGCACATGTGCATGAAGGCATCGGCCCAGCTCATGCCGGCCCATCGGTACGCGAGCAGACATGCACCAGAGAACAAAAAATAAACACCCCACAAACCACGCGCCGTCTCGGCAATGCGGGGGGTGAATTTGGTGTCTTTCATGGGGCCAGGCGTTTCTGTCTTGTAGAGCTGCATCCCACCCAGGCCCAACATGGGCAACACGGCCACCACCAACAGCATGATGCCCAGACCACCGATCAGCTGCAAAAAACACCGCCAGCTGTTGACCGAAACCGGCAACTGCTCACGCCCCGACAAGGCCGTGGCCCCAGTGGCCGTGAGCGCGCTCATGGCCTCAAAGTAAGCTTTGAACCAGGTGATCTCGGGCACCAAAAACATCAGGGGCAAGGCCGAGTAAGCAGGCAAAACCAGCCAAACCATATTGACCAACAAGAAACCGTCTTTGGTCTTCAACTCATGGCTATGCTTCTGAGTGACCATCGCCAACGCCAAGCCACTGAAAGCCGTCAAAACAAAACCAGCCAGCCAAATCCATTGCAAATCATGGTGGTCTTCAAACCAGGCCCAGATGCCCGGCACCAAAAACGCAACCGAAAACGCGATCAGAATGCGCGCCATCACGGACAAGACGGGAGCGAAAAGCGTGAACATCAACCAAAGAAGGTCGCGCTGACCTGAAAGAGTTTTTCCACCGCCCGCACATCTTGCTTGTTGGGGATGAACAAGATGATGTGGTCGTTGGCTTCGATCAGGGTGTCGTGGTGCGGCATCAGCACTTCGGAGTTTTTGCCCTCACCGCGCACAATGGCGCCCATGCTCACGCCCTTGGGCAGCTTGATTTCTTCGACCCGCCGCCCGACCAATTTCGACGTCTTGTGGTCACCTCGCGCGATGCCTTCCAGTGCCTCGGCAGCGCCCCGCCGCAGGCTGTGCACCGCCGCCACATCACCGCGACGCAAATGCGCCAGCAGCTCACCGATCACGGTTTGCGCGGGAGAAATGGCGATGTCAATCGTGCTGCCCTGCATCATGTCGGCATAGGCGCGGCGATTGATCAGGGCCATCACGCGCCTTGCACCCATGCGCTTGGCCAACATGGCCGACATGATGTTGTCCTCATCGTCACTGGTCAGCGCCAGAAACAAGTCCATCTCGCCCACGTTTTCTTCATGCAGCAGATCTTCATCTGCACCGTCGCCATTCAAAATCAAGGTGCTCGAAGGCAATTGGCTGGCCAAATATTCGCAGCGTTTTTTGTCACGCTCGATCAACTTCACGTCGTACTGATCTGCCAGAATGCGCGCCAGGCGCAAACCCACTTTGCCGCCACCGGCCAGCATCAGGCGCTGTACAGGCTTGTCGGTTTTGTGGATGCCAGCCAGCACGATGCGAATTTTGAGGGTATCGGCCAAAACAAACACCTCGTCCCCCGGCAGAATGCGTGTTTCGGGCAAGGCATCCATTTGCGCATCTTGCCGGTACAAAGCCACCACGCGCATTTCGGCATCGGGCAATCGGGCACGGAATTCGGCGATGGTGTGGTTCACCAGCAAGCTGTCGGCATCTGCCCGCACCACAATGAGGCTGACGCGGCCTTCGGCAAATTCAAGCACCTGCAGAGCCTCAGGGTACTGGATGAGCTGCTGGATGTAGCGCATCACCGACTCTTCAGGGCAGATCACATGGTCCACCGCGAAACCGGACTTGCCCAGCAACTTGTCGCCTTCGTTGAACTCAGGCGAACGCAAGCGGGCGATGGTGGTGGGCACGTTGAAAATGTCGTGCGCGATCTTGCAGACCACCAAATTGGACTCGTCGGCGGCGGCGCAAGCGATCACCATGTCGGCGTCTTTGGCGCCGGCTTCAAGCAGCACCGAGGGCTGGATGCCGTTGCCCACCACGCCACGCAGGTCCAGACGCTCCTCCAACAACCGCAGACGCGCAGGGTCTTGGTCGATCACCGTGATGTCGTTTTGCTCGGAAACCAGGCTTTCAGCGACGCTTTCGCCCACACGCCCAGCGCCCAAGATGATGATGTTCATGGGGAGCGATGATACGTGGACTGTGATTCAAAAGGGCCAGTTTGGCGCTCAGAGTGCCCGCTGGATGATGATTTTTTGCACGTCGCTGGTGCCTTCGTAGATCTGGCAGACGCGCACATCGCGGTAAATGCGTTCGACCGGAAAGTCGCTCACATAGCCGTAACCGCCCAGGGTCTGGATGGCGGCGGAACACACCTGCTCGGCCATTTCGCTGGCGAACAGCTTGGCCATGGCCGCTTCTTTCAGGCAAGGCCTGCCTGCGTCACGCAAGCTGGCGGCGTGCCAAATCAGCTGACGCGCGGCTTCGAGTTGTGTGGCGCAGTCGGCCAAACGGAAACCCACCGCCTGGTGGTTGAAGATGGGCGTGCCAAAGCTTTCGCGTTGCTTGGCATAGTCCACCGCCACCTCGAAGGCGCTGCGCGCCATGCCCAGGCTTTGCGCGGCAATGCCGATGCGCCCGCCTTCCAGCGCGGACAAGGCGATCTTGTAGCCCTCGCCCTCTTGCCCGATCAAGTTTTCAGCCGGTATGCGGCAGTTGTCAAAGTTGATTTGGGCAGTGTCGCTGCTGTGCTGGCCCAGCTTGTCTTCCAGCCGAGCCACCACATAACCCGCGGTGTTGGTGGGCACCAAAAAGGCGCTCATGCCTTTCTTGCCAGCGCCCTTGTCGGTCACGGCAATCACCACCGCCACATCGCCATGCTTGCCACTGGTGATGAACTGCTTGACGCCGTTGATCAAATACCCATCGCCGTCTTTCACGGCCGTGGTGCGCAGGGACGAGGCGTCCGAGCCCACATGCGGCTCGGTCAGGCAAAACGCACCCAGCATCTGGCCTTGGGCCAAGGGCGTGAGCCACTTCGCTTGTTGAGCGGCGTTGCCATACATCATCAAAATCGCATTGACAGGGCAATTGGTCACACTGATGGTGGTGCTGACGCCACCATCACCGGCGGCAATTTCTTCCAGCACCAGCGCCAGCGAGACATAGTCCAGGCCCGCGCCGCCCAGCGCTTCGGGCACACAAATGCCATACGCTCCCAGCGCGGCCAGGCCCTTGTGCGCCTCTTTCGGGAAAAGGTGCTTTTTATCCCACTCGGCGGCTTGCGGCCAGAGTTCGCGCTGGGCAAAATCACGCACCGCTTCGCGGATCATTTCTTGGTCGGGGGTCAGCAGCATATCGGTCTTTCTTTATCGGCTCACCAGGGCAAAGGCGTGCCGTCGTGGTTCAAAAATGCGCCCCTGTCTTCGGGTTGCGGCTGGGTGCGGATGCGCTCCAGCGTCTGGCGCAGGCTGCTGGTGCTTTGTTTTACGGTGAGCGGTGCTTGCGGGCCACCCATATCGGTCTGCACCCAACCGGGGTGCATGGCCAAAACGGTGATGTCGGCTTGCTCGGCCTGGATGCAGCGCACCACCATGTTGAGGGCGGCTTTGCTCACGCGGTACAAAGCGGCATTGCCGCTGCGGGTGTCTTGCATGCTGCCCATGACCGAGCTGATGCAGGCCATCACGCCTTGCGTCTCTTGCACCATGGGCATGATTTGCGGAAGGACTTGCATGGCCCCCATGACATTGGTGTGCATGACGGCATCAAAAATCTCTTGGGTGGGTGGCGTGCTGGCGCTGTTGCGGTCCATGGCGCCAGCGATGTAAATCGCCAGATCGATTTTTTCACCACCGAGTTGCCGGGCCAGCCCCGAATTGCTGCTGGGATCGGCCACATCCAAAAGCAGGGGTTCAGCCCCCATGGATTGAAGTCGGACCAGACCTTCGTCAAAGCGGGCGGTGGCGATCACGCGCCAGCCGTCTTCAAGGTACTGGCGCGCCAGTTCCAGTCCGATGCCGCGCGAAGCGCCGATGAGGAGAACGGTGGTCATGGTGTTGTGTTTTGTGTAGGAGCGACGCGCTCGTCGCGATGTGTTGTTTGGGGCTTGCGCCCATCGCGACGAGGGCGTCGCTCCTACATTTAATCCGTTAGACCAATTCCAACGCCACGGCCGTGCCTTCGCCACCACCGATGCACAGCGTGGCCAGACCCTTCTTCAAACCATGCGCCTTGAGCGCGTGAATCAAAGTCACCATGATGCGTGCGCCCGATGCGCCTATGGGGTGGCCCAAGGCGCATGCGCCGCCGTTGACGTTGACTTTGTCGTGCGGCACACCCAGCTCTTTCATCAGCGCCATGGGCACCACGGCAAAGGCTTCGTTGACTTCCCACAGGTCAACGTCTTGCACCGTCCAGCCGGCTTTGGCCAGGGCTTTTTGCGTGGCACCGACCGGGGCCGTGGCGAACCACTCGGGCGCTTGGGCGTGGGTGGCGTGGCTGACGATGCGGGCCAGCGGCTTGCAGCCCAACTTGGCTGCCGTGCTTTCGCGCATCAGCACCATGGCGGCCGCTCCGTCGTTGATGGACGAGCTGCTGGCGGCGGTGATGGTGCCGTCTTTTTTGAAAGCGGGTTTCAGGCTGCTGATCTTGTCGAGCTTGACCTTGCCGGGGCCTTCGTCGATGGACACCACGCGCTCACCGCTGCGGTCTTTCACGGTGACGGGCGTGATCTCGGCTGCAAAAGCGCCCGACTCGGTGGCGGCCTTGGCGCGCTGCACGCTGGTGGTGGCAAAGTGGTCTTGCTCGGCGCGGGTGAAGCTGTATTTGGCGGCGCAGTCTTCGCCAAAAGTGCCCATGCTGCGGCCGGCTTCGTAAGCGTCTTCCAGGCCGTCGAGCATCATGTGGTCAAAAATGCGGTCGTGGCCCATGCGGTAACCGCCTCGGCCTTTGAGCATGAGGTAAGGCGCATTGGTCATGCTCTCCATGCCGCCCGCCACCAGCACGTCGTGCGAACCTGCGACCAGCATGTCGTGCGCGAACATGGCCGCGCGCATGCCCGAGCCGCACATTTTGGACAGGGTGACCGCGCCCGCGCTCTTGGGCAAGCCGCCCTTGAAACCGGCTTGCCGGGCTGGGGCTTGGCCTTGCCCGGCCATCAGGCAGTTGCCAAACAGCACTTCGGTCACCAGCTCGGGGGTGAATTGCGAATTCAGGCCTGCACGATCGACGGCTGCGCGGATGGCGGCTCCGCCCAGATCGTGGGCCGCCAAGGAAGAAAAGTCACCTTGAAAGCTGCCCATGGGCGTGCGGGCAGCACTGACGATGACGATGGGGTCGTGTGGCATGTTTTTTCCTTTTAAGCTTGGAGGTCAGCAATGATCAGGGGGGCTTGCCCGTTTGTTCTTAAGCGATGCGGCGGATGCAGGCGACGACATCAATCGCCTCGCGGGTAGCGCTTGAAGGCGTTGCGAAACACGTCCACCACCTCGTGGGCGCCGCTCATGCTGACGCCAAGGTCTTTGGCCAGCCCGTCTTTCAGGCCATAACACCAGCCGTGCACGCTGAGCTTTTGTCCGCGCGACCAGGCGTCTTGCACCACATTGGTCAGCGCCACATTGCCCACCTGCTCGATCACGTTCATCTCGCACAGGGTATCTTCTTGCTCAGGCGCGCTCAAATGATCGAGGCGGCGACGGTGGCGCACCTTGACATCGTGCACATGGCGCAGCCAGTTGTCGGCCAAGCCCACGCGCATGCCCCGCAGGGTGGCCAACACGCCACCGCAGCCGTAATGGCCCACCACCATGATGTGCTCGACCTTGAGCGCATCCACCGCGTACTGGATGACCGACAACGCGTTGAGGTCGGAATGCACCACCACTTTGGCCACGTTGCGGTGCACAAACACCTCGCCCGGGTCCAGGCCGGTGATCTGGTTGGCCGGCACGCGGCTGTCCGAGCAGCCAATCCACAAATATTTGGGGTTTTGTTGCTTGGCCAGGCGCGAGAAAAAGGCCGGGTCATCGCGCACCATGCGCTCGGACCATAGCCGGTTGTTGTCCAAAAGTTGTTTCAGAGATGAGGTCATGGTGAGATTGTCGCTGGGCAGGCCTACCGGGGCATGACAAACGGTTCTAGCAGGTTTCCGCAAAGAGTTCCCGCCCGATCAACATGCGGCGAATCTCGCTGGTGCCTGCGCCGATTTCGTACAGTTTGGCATCGCGCCACAAACGGCCCAAAGGGTATTCATTGATGTAGCCGTTGCCGCCAAATATTTGTACCCCTTCACCCGCCATCCAGGTGGCTTTTTCGGCGGTCCACAAGATCACCGAGGCGCAGTCTTTGCGCACCTGGCGCACATGCTCCACACCCAGCAAATCGAGGTTTTTGGCCACGGTGTAGGCAAAGGCGCGCCCGGCTTGCAGCACGGTGTACATGTCGGCCCCCTTGCCTTGGATGAGTTGGAACTCGCCAATGCTTTGGCCAAACTGCTTGCGGTCGTGGATATAAGGGATCACATTGTCCATGACCGCCTGCATGATGCCCAGCGGGCCACCGCTGAGCACGGCGCGTTCATAGTCGAGACCGCTCATCAGCACCTTGGCGCCATTGTTCAAACCGCCCAGAATGTTCTGAACCGGCACTTCGACGTTGTGGAACACCAACTCACCCGTGTGGCTGCCGCGCATGCCCAGTTTGTCGAGTTTTTGCGCAATCGAAAACCCGGGCATGCCTTTCTCAATCAAAAAGGCCGTCACGCCGCGTGCGCCCAATTCGGGTTCGCTCTTGGCGTACACCACCAAGGTGTCGGCGTCCGGGCCGTTGGTGATCCACATTTTGGAACCGTTGAGTAAAAAATAACCGCCTTTGTCTTCGGCTTTGAGCTTCATGCTCAACACGTCCGAACCTGCACCGGGCTCGGACATGGCCAGCGCGCCCACATGCTCGCCGCTGATCAGCTTGGGCAGGTATTGGGCGCGCTGCTCGGGCGTGCCGTTGCGCTTGATCTGGTTCACGCACAGGTTGGAGTGGGCGCCATACGACAGGCCTACTGAGGCGCTGGCGCGGGAGATTTCTTCCATGGCAATCATGTGCGCCAGGTAGCCCATGTTGGCACCCCCATATTCCTCACCCACGGTGATGCCCAACACCCCCAAGTCGCCCATCTTGCGCCACAGGTCCATCGGGAACTGGTCGTCGCGGTCGATCTGGGCGGCGCGGGGGGCAATTTCCGCTTGGGCAAAGTCGCGCACCGCATCGCGCAGGGCATCGATCTCTTCACCGAGTTGGAAATTCAGGCCGGGCAGGTTGTTCATGGGTTCTCCTTATGGGGTTTTTGCGTTGCGCGTTGAGCGGTTGGCTTTCTCGCTGAACGCTTAACGTTGAACGCTCGGCGGGCTAGTAAGTCTTGGCTACAGGAACCAGCGTTGACTGCATCACAGCGCAGTCCGAGCGTTTGCCACTGTCGTCGATGTGCACCACCTCGGCCGTGGCCACGATGATGCGTTTGCCCGCCTTGGTGACGCGACCAATGGCGCGAATTTCTCCGCCTTGGAAGTTGGAGAGAAAGTTGATCTTGTATTCAACCGTGGTCACCTCCATACCTTCTGGCGACACGGTCAGTCCAGCATAACCGGCGGCAATGTCGGCCAGTGCGCCAATGGCGCCACCATGGTAGCCACCTTGTTGCTGCGTCACCTTGTCGCTGTAGGGCAGCGCCAGTTCGACCTGTCCGACTGTGGCCGACAACAGGCGAACACCCAAGTGGTTCATCATGCCCTGACGGGCCAGGCTGAGGGCAACACGCTCATGCGCTGAGCTGTCTGAAGAAGGGGCGGTGCTCACATCAAATCCTGTGCTAAAAATCAAACCCTGACTTTAATTGACGTTTACGTCAACGTCAACTTCAACATCCATCCAAAAACGCGCTCACAAAACCATGCTGAAGCTGAAAATCAGAGCGCGCTGACCGCCTTGGAGGCCTTGCTCAGCAGGCTGCGGGTTTCTTTTTCATGGGTTTTGACTTCGTCCAGCGTGGCCTCCAAGTCGGCCAGTTGAGACTCCAGCTGCTTGCGGTGCTCGGCCAGCACCACCAAAAACTTCTTGAGTTGGGGCACAGTGTCGCGCGGGCTGTCGTACATGTCGATCAGGTCTTTGGCCTCGGTCAAAGACAAACCCAGGCGCTTGGCGCGCAAAGTCAGCTTCAAGCGGGTGCGGTCGCGTGCGGAATACACCCGGTTGCGCCCACCAGGGCCTGAGCGCTCAGGCTCGAGCAAGCCCATGTCCTCGTAAAAACGAATGGCGCGCGTGGTCAAATCAAATTCTTGGGCCAAATCGCTGATCGTGTGCATGTTTGCCATGGCGGGGGTTCCTCAACGTGTTTGCGCAAGGGGGACAGGCTTACATGAGGCCGGTCCTTAAAATACAAATTCATGATTGACGTTAACGTTAACGTCAATGCCTCGAATCCTAACCCAAACCCATTGACGCATGGCCAATTTGCCCACCGCTGCCAAGCAGCCCGCTGCCAGAACGGATGATCACCCCTCTGCGCTGCACTTTCCTCTGGGTGAGCAATTGCCCAACGGCGGGTCTGCCATGGAGGTGGCGCCAGGTGTTTTTTGGTTGCGCATGGCCTTGCCGTTCGCGCTGAACCACATCAACCTGTGGCTTTTGAAAGACCGCCTGCCCCACCCAAGCGAGGCGGGGGTGATGCAAGAAGGCTGGACTGCCGTCGATTGCGGCATCGACAACCCGGCGACCCGACAAGCATGGGCCGAGGTGGAAAACGCGGTTTTGCAAGGCCTGCCGATTTTGCGCGTGCTGGTGACCCACATGCACCCCGACCACATGGGCTTGGCACATTGGCTTTGCACGCGCTGGCAAGCGCCCTTGTGGATCAGCACCAGCGAATACCAGTCGGCCCTGTTGGCTTGCAGTGGCTTGTCCAATTTTGGCGGTGAGACAACAGTGCGCTTTTTTGCCAGTCACGGCTGGAACAAAGCAGAGGACATGGCGCAAGTCCAATCGCGCGCCAACTATTACTCGGGCATGGTGCCGCAGATCCCGCCCGGCTATGTGCGTTTGATGGACGGCGCACAGGTCGCCATTGGCGATCGGGTTTGGCAATGCATCAGTGGTTTTGGACATTCGCCCGAGCACATGGCCTTGCATGCCGCGCAAGACGGCTTGCTCATCAGTGGCGACATGTTGTTGCCGTCGATTTCAACCAACATCAGCGTCTACACCATGGAGCCCGAGGGCAACCCTTTGCGTTTGTTTTTAGAGTCCTTGGACAAAATGGTGCATTTGTCAGACGACACACTGGTTCTGCCCTCGCATGGCCGGCCTTTCACGGGCGCTGCTGCGCGCATTGCGCAATTGGGTGCGCACCACCGGGAGCGCTTGGGCGAATTGCTGCAGGCCTGTCGTGGCCAAGCGCTCAGTGCACACGACGCGCTGCCGGTCATTTTCAAACGCCCGCTGGACGTGCACCAGACCACTTTCGCCATCGGCGAGGCGGTGGCCCACATGCACCTGTTGTGGTTTGCCGGTCGGCTGACACGCCAGCGCGATGCTGCGGGCATTTACCGCTTCACGACGGCTGATGCCCAACACGCTGCGCAAGCTTGATTTGGCCTCGACTCAGTCTTGGGCCAAATTGACCGGGGCTTTGCGCAGGGCTTGACGCCGCTGCACATAATCAGGCATGACCTCCCCCACGGTTTCCCAAAAGCGCGGGCTGTGGTTCATTTCGCGCAAATGCGCCAACTCATGCACCACCACATAGTCGATCTGGCTGATGGGCAAATGCACCAAGCGCCAGTTCAACCGGATGTGGCCATCGGCACGTGCACTGCCCCAGCGTGTGTTGGCGCTCGATAAACTCAGTTTTTGCCAATGCACGCCCAAGCGCGGTGCAAAGTGGTGCAGGCGCTGCTCAAACAAGGTCTTGGCTTGCTTTTTGAGCCATGCCTGCGCGGCGTCTCGCACCTGGGTCACGCTGGCGCCTGGCGGCACCGACACCGGCAACACCCGGTCTGGTGCGATGTCTTGTCCCAACACCCGGCCCACGCCACGCTCGAGCACACACAGTTGCACGGTGCGGCCCAAAAATGGCACCTCGGCTCCGTGACGCCATTCGATGGCCTTTTGAAACTGCTCGGTTTGCCTTTGCCTGAATTGCTGGAGCTTGGCCACAATCCATGCGCCCTTTTCTTGCACGGCGGCATCCACCTCTCTCAAGGTCACCCAATTGGGGGCCCGCACCACCAGGCCATCGGCACCCACCACAAAACCAATGCTTTTGCGACGCGCACGCTCAAAACGGTAAGACACCGTCAACTCCTGCAACTGCGCATGCCGGTTGGCGGCCGGGTGCGTGAAGCCCTGTACACCCGTGTTGTGGGCGAGGTCTGGCTTGGCGCTATCGCCCTGCGGGTCGTGTTGCAAAAGCGGGTCATTTGCAACCGGGATTGGAGGCGACGGTGCTGCGGCTTTGGGCGCGCTCGCAGCAACCGGCAGGCTGGGGTCACCGCCGGTGAAAAAGTCCAACACATACTGCAATGGTGCACGCATGGTTTGCCCCTTGTCAGGCTTCACTTGGCCACAGAATCCGGGTAGGCCTCGGGGTCCAGGCGGTGCATTTCGGATTCGATCCATATCTCCACCTCGCGCATCAATTCATCGGCATCGCGGCCTGCGCTCGGTATGGCTTTGCCGATCGAAATGTCCACCACACCGGGCGTTTTGACAAAGGCCTTGGTGGGCCAGCAGCGCGCCGAAGTGACGGCGATCGGAATGACGGGCACACCGGCCGCAATCGCCAGTCGGGTGCCGCCGCTTTTGTATTCGCCCTTTTGGCCACGCGCAATGCGGGTGCCCTCGGGGAACATGATCACCCACACGCCTTCGGCCATCAGCCTGCGGCCTTGCTGCACCACTTTGGCAAAGGCACGGGAACGTTGCTTGCGGTCGATGTGGATCATGTCCATCCGGGCCATGGCCCAGCCAAAAAACGGCACATGCAGCAATTCTTTTTTGAATACATAGGCCAAGGGGTGCGGCATGATCGCGGGCATCACAAAGGTTTCCCAAGTGGACTGGTGCTTGACCAGCAAAACGGCCGGGTCCTTGGTGCCCGTGGGCAAGTTCTCCATGCCCTGGATGCGGTTTTCAATGCCCAAAATCCAGGTGCCGCTGTTGACCGCCAAACGCAGCCAGCCTGCGCAAATCCAGTACAGCCGCGTGCTGCTGACAAAGTAAGAAACCACCACCACAAACAGGGCCCAAGGGATGACGGTGATGGCCATCCACAGCACATGGGTAAGAGAGCGAAGAAAGTTCATAAGTTCAGGTTGCGCCGGGCTGTGAGATGGGCGCAGCGCCACGCAGCAGGTGCTCGACAAAGGCGGTCAAGTCGGCATGCACTTGGGTATTGAGCGGAAATGTGGGTGGCAAAACCTGGTCTTGCACCTTGAGGTAGCGTCCGGTGAGCACCAAGTGGGGGTCACAGCCTGCGGCTTGCGCCGCTTGCATGTCACGCAGGCTGTCGCCCACGTAAGGCACGCCCTTGAGGTCCACCCCATAAAGCTCGGCGATTTGCAACAACAAGCCCGGTGCGGGCTTGCGGCAAGTACAGGCCTCGTCAGGGGCGTGCGGGCAATAAAAAATCGCATCGATGCGCCCGCCCACAGCCGCCAAGGATTTGAGCATGTGGCCGTGCACCGCGTTCAAGGCCCCCATGTCAAACAAACCCCGCCCCAAACCCGATTGGTTGGTGGCCATCACCACATGGAAGCCCGCATGGTTCAAGCGACTGATCGCCTCCAAACAACCTGGCAAGGCATGCCACTCTTCGGGCGATTTGACGAACTCGGGACTGGCCCGGTTGATGGTGCCGTCGCGGTCCAAAATGACGAGTTTGAGGGGCATGTTGGAGTGCACTCAAGACGCCAAACGCGACAGGTCCGCCACGCGGTTCATGGCCACATGCAAGGACTTGAGCAGCCCTTGGCGATTCAATCGCAAATCCATTTGCTCGGCGTTGACCATCACGTCGTCAAAGAAAGCATCGACCGGTGTACGCAACGCGGCCAATGTCTGCAAGCTGGCGGTGTAGTCGCCGGCCACAAACTGGGCCTCGGATTCGGGCAGCAGCTTTTGCATGGCCGCATAAAGGCTTTGTTCGGCGTCCTCTTCCAGCAAGGCCGTGTTCACGTGGGCATCGACTTCGCCCGCTTTCTTAAGGATGTTGCCAATGCGTTTGTTGGCAGCCGCCAGCGCAGGCGCTTCGGGCAGGGCCGTGAAAGCGCGCACAGCCGCCAAGAAAACACCCACTTGACTCAAGCGCTTTGGGTGCAAAGACATCACCGCATCGACTTCTTGTGCGCTGAAGCCCTGCTCACGCAGACTGCCAGACAAGCGCTCATAAATGAAGTCGCTCAAGGCCTGCACATTTCCTGTGAGCTTGTCACCGAACACCGCCCAAGACATGGACAGCAACTCGGGCAGGCCTGTTGCAACGTCTTTGTCGATGAGCATGCGGATCACACCCAGGGCATGCCTGCGCAATGCAAACGGGTCTTTGTCGCCGGTGGGCACGTTGCCAATGCCAAACATGCCAACCAAGGTTTCCAGCTTGTCGGCCAGTGCCACCACCAAGCCCACCGAGTTGCGAGGCAAAGCATCGCCTGCAAACCGGGGCTTGTAGTGGTCTTCAATGGCCTGTGCCACCTCAGGGCTCAAGCCATCGTGGCGGGCATAGTAGCCGCCCATGATGCCTTGCAGCTCGGGGAACTCGCCCACCATGTCGGTGAGCAAATCGGTCTTGGCCAAACGGGCTGCCAGCTCGGCGTGCGCGGCCAGGGCGTCGCCGCCGAGTTGCTGGCCAATGGCTTTGGCGATGGCGCATACACGCAGCATGCGCTCGCCTTGCGTGCCCAGTTTGTTGTGGTAGACCACTTTGGACAGACCTTCGACCCGCGACTCCAGCGTCTTCTTGAGGTCTTGGTCGTAGAAGAATTTGGCATCGGCCAAGCGGGGCCGCACAACGCGCTCATTGCCACCGATCACGGCGCTGGCATCGGCTGGCGTGATGTTGCTGACCACCAAAAACCACTGCGTCAGCTTGCCTGCCGCGTCCAACAGCGGGAAGTATTTTTGGTTGGCCTTCATCGTCAAAATCAGGCACTCTTGTGGCACGCCGAGGAATTCGGTCTCAAACTGGCATGTCAGCACATTGGGGCGCTCGACCAGTGCGGTCACCTCGTCAAGCAGGGCATCGTCTTCAATGGGGCGAAGCGTTCCGTGCGACTTTTCATCCCCGCCGTTGCCCAACTTGGCGGCAGCCGCTTGCAGCTGGCGCACGATCTCGGCGCGGCGCTTTGCAAAACTGGCGATCACCGAGCCGTCGTGCTGCAGCACTTGGGCATATTGGTCCGCGTGCTGCAACACCACGGGCGAAACCTTGGCTTCAAAGCGGTGGCCTTGGGTGCTGTTGCCAGCCGTCAGACCCAGCGCCTTGACCGGCACCACGCTGCTGCCGTGCAGGACGATCAGGCTGTGCGCGGGGCGCACAAAGTTCACACTGCTCCAGCCCGGCAACTCACAATCGGTTTCCAGTTGGTACTGCATGACCTTGGGAATCGGCAGTTTGGCCAAGGCTTCTTCCAGCGCCCTTTGCAGGCCCACTTGCAGCGAAGCGCCTTTGACCACGCTGTCGTAAAACAGGGCTTGTGCACCCCCCTTAGCTGACGCGTCCGGCGCACGCTTGAGCGCGGCCACGGCAGCCGTTGGGTTGCTCACATCCGCGCCCAAGGCTTGCAGTTTTTTCAGCAAAGCAGGTGTCGCATTTCCGGATGCGTCCAGACCCACGGCCACAGGCATCAGCTTTTGTTGCACCGCTTTGTCAGCGGCCTGCGCCAGGACACCCGTCACATGGGCGGCCAGGCGGCGGGGAGAGGCAAAAGCTGTGACCACCGCGTCGGCCGCAGCCAGCCCCTGGGCCTGGAGTTGTTCGGCCAAAACGCCGGAAAACGCCGCGCCCAGCTTGTTGAGCACCTTCGGGGGCAGCTCTTCAACAAACAGTTCAACCAGCAAATTTTGTGTCGTCATATCGGTTCTTCCTCACGCGGCTTTCTTGGGCATTTGCGCTACCCATTCACGCGGGGCCATCGGGAAGTCCAGACGTTCGCGGCTTTCGTAATAACTTTGTGCCACGCTGCGCGCCAAATTGCGGATGCGGCCAATGTAAGCGGCGCGCTCGGTCACGCTGATGGCGCCGCGCGCATCGAGCAAATTGAAGGTGTGTGCCGCTTTGAGCACTTGTTCGTAAGCGGGCAAGGCCAGTTGCTGGGCGATCAGATGTTGGGCTTGCTTTTCGTGCGCACCAAAAGCGACAAACAAAAACTCGGCATCCGAGTGCTCGAAGTTGTAGGCCGATTGTTCTTGCTCGTTTTGCAAATAGACATCGCCGTAAGTCAAGGTGTCTGTCCACCGGAGCTTGTAGACGTTGTCCACCTCCTGCAGGTACATGGCCAAGCGCTCCAGGCCGTAGGTGATTTCGCCCGTGATGGGTTTGCAGTCTATGCCCCCCACTTGCTGGAAGTAAGTGAATTGCGTGACTTCCATGCCGTTGAGCCAGACTTCCCAACCCAAGCCCCAAGCGCCCAAAGTGGGATTTTCCCAATCGTCCTCGACAAAGCGGATGTCGTTCTTTTTCAAGTCAAAACCCAAGGCTTCAAGAGAACCCAAATACAACTCCAAAATGTTGCTGGGTGCAGGCTTTAGCACCACCTGAAACTGGTAATAGTGCTGCAGGCGGTTGGGGTTTTCGCCATAGCGCCCATCCTTGGGGCGGCGGCTGGGCTGAACATAAGCGGCTTTCCATGGCTCAGGGCCAATGGCACGCAAGAAAGTGGCGGTGTGGCTGGTGCCTGCACCCACCTCCATGTCATAGGGCTGAAGCAGGGCGCAGCCCTGGGCGTCCCAGTATTGCTGCAGTTTCAAAATGATTTGCTGGAAGGTCAACATGCCTGAGCGAAGCCAGCAGCGAGCTGGCGCGGGTTAGATGGGCGCAACGGGGATGCGCAAGCTCCCGATTTTACGGGCTTTGCAATTGGCACAGCCCCCAGCACATCGACTGGCCCGCTGACAGTCTGCAGTGCCAGATCCATCGAGGAGCCGACAAGCCCTCAGGCTTTGCGCTTGCACCAAACGCCAAAAGCGAGCACCGCACAGCACAGCCCCCAAAGTGGCCACAAGCCCCATTGACCGGCCCACCAGGCAAAGGGCGTGAGGCCATTTCGGCCCTCGTATTCGCCCTCCAGGCTGCTGCGGGTGAACCTGGGCAGCTGGGCCGTCACCCGGCCCTGGTGGTCAATGATGGCGGTTGCTCCGGTATTGGTTGCCCGCAACATGGGACGCTGCAACTCCATGGCCCGCATGCGCGAGATGCTCAGGTGTTGATCGACCGCCAAGGTGTCGCCAAACCAGGCGATGTTGCTCACGTTCACCATCGCGGTAGGGGCTTGCCCGGGGACTTTGAAACGGATCGCCAGCTCTTCCCCAAAAAGGTCTTCGTAGCAAACATTGGGGGCCAACCGCTGCCCCTGCCAAAGCACAGAGGCTTGCTGCCACCCGCCAGGGTTGAAGTCGCCCAAAGGGATGTTCATCATCCGCACAAACCAGACAAAGCCGGGCGGGATGAACTCCCCAAATGGCACCAGGTGCGACTTGTCATATTGGTAATTGCCCATGCCTTCAGGCCCCAAGGCCACCACAGAGTTGGTATACCCCTGACCCCGGTCCCCCAGGGGCACGCCCAGCAGGGCCATTTGATGGCCTTTGGAGGCGAAGTGCTGTTGCAAACCCGACCAATAGCCGTCGGGCAAATAGCGGGGCATGATGGGAATGGCGGTCTCGGGGGCCACAATCAAAGGCTGTTGCTGGCTGCGCAGTTGGGCGTTGTACCACTGGAGCGCATCGCGGATGCCGCTGGCGGCGTCAAATTTGGTACTTTGGGAAATGTTCGCCTGCAGCAAGGCCACCCGACCCATACCGGCCGAAGTGGTGAAGCTTGGACCCCAGGCCTGCAGCCCCAGCGACACGCCCATGACCAGCACCAAGGCTTTGAGCGATTGCAAACGCCAAGCCGACAAAGCCATGCGCATCGCCAGCCAAGCGGCAATGGCCCCGATGCCGTAAACACCCAGCCAAGGCGCCCAGACCGCCAAGACCCCATCAACATGCGCATACCCCCCTGCGCCCCAGGGAAATCCGGTCAGCCAGCGCCCACGCATGAGTTCGGCCAAAGTCCACAGTGCCGCAAACAAGGCGCTGGCCAAGCCAGGCCGCTGCGATGCCAACCCATCGCGCACCCAAATCACCCACACCGCGCAGGCCACAGCGTAATAAAGGGCCAGCGCTGCCGCCAAAGCCAAAACCGCCACCACGGCCAAGGCGGCAGGCAGGCCGCCCACATCGTGCATCGACACATACAGCCACCAAAAACTGCCCGCCAACCAGGTGGTGGCAAAAACGCCAGATGACCAAGCAGACTGCCTCCATGCGCGCGGTGAAAGCGGGTGCAGTTTGGCAATGCGCACCAATACCGTGGCCAACATCACCAAGCTCAAAATCTGCAGCCAGCCCTGTGCTTGACCGCTTCCCGGCATGGCGATGGATGCGGCCTGAGCCAGGCCAGCCAACACGGGCCAAGCGGTTTGCAAACCACCTGCGCGCTCTCGGACGAACATCATGCCTTGGGCGTTTGAGCGGTCGTCTTTGCAACCGGCGACACCTTGAACCAACGCACCGCGCCAGCACGCGTGTGCAAAACGACAAACTGCAAGCCAGCCAGAATGAATTTTTCACCACGGCGTGGCACATGGCCCATTTCGTGCGCGATCAGGCCCCCAATGGTGTCAAAGTCTGGGCCTTGGGCATCCTCGCGCGCCTCAAGCAAGTTGACCGAGAAGGCCTCGCAAACACGCTCGATGGAGGTGTCACCACTGACGCGAAAACTTCGGTCTGGCAGACCAAAAATATCCCCCTCGTCGTCGGCGATGTCGAACTCGTCTTCAATCTCGCCGACGATCTGTTCCAGCACGTCCTCAATGGTGATCAGGCCGGCTGTCCGGCCAAACTCGTCGATGACGATGGCCAAATGGTTTCGGTTGTCACGGAACTGGCGCAGCAAGTCGTTGAGTCCTTTGCTTTCCGGAACAAAAACAGCGGGTCTTAGCAAAGCACGTATGTTCAACTCAGGCGCGCGCTGCAACTTGAGCAGGTCTTTGGCCAGCAAGATGCCAATGACATTTTCTGTCTCACCCTCGAAGACGGGGAAACGCGAGTGCGCAGTTTCTATCACTTTGTGCAACAAGTGCTCAAACGGCTCTTCGATGTCCAACAGGTCCATGCGGGGCGCGGCCACCATCACATCCCCTGCGGTCATCTCGGCCATGCGGATCACGCCTTCGAGCATCAACCGACTTTCGGCGTTGATGATGTGGTTGTCTTCGGCTTCCGCCAAGGTTTGAATCAACTCGTCGGCCGAATCGGGTCCTGGGTGGATGAATTCAGCCAGTTTTTGCAGAAAACTCCGCTTGTCTTCGCGCTCGGTGTGACGCGCAGGGTGGGGGTCAGACACAGTCAGGGGGTGCAGGACATGCGGTTGTTGCGAAGCCTCTAGGATAGCGGATTCATGAGACCGCAAGACCTGTTCATCTTTGTGTTCATTTTGATGGACTTGACGCACCCCCTGTCGAAACCGTTGCATCTTGGCCAACCAATGGCGAAATTGTTGCGCTTGGTTTTTCAACTGGTAATCCAGTTCAGCCATTTGTTCTTGCACAAGACCACTCCATTGGCTGTCCAAATTCGCTTCCGGCAAACTCAAATAGGCTTCTGTTTCGCTGCCGTCGCGTTCCACACGGGCACCTGCTTGTCGGGCAATTTTGAGCATGGCCACGTTTTCACTCAGGGCATGGATAAAAAGCATGCTCACGCCTTGGTTACGTGCGTGTACCACGGCATGTGCGAAAAGCCGACCACCCAGTCCCTTGCCACGATGGTGTGTTGACACAGAGACGCCAAACTCGGCGCATGTGGCCCACTGGGGATCCACCGAATAGGCCAGGTGTGCCACGCAGATCAAACTTAAACGCCGATTGAAGACCCCGAAAATCTCATCTCGCTGAAAGTTCAAACCCACTACATAGCGCTCGATTTGCTCATCGGTGGCCGAGTACCCAAAACGCAAAAAACGGTCTTGCGAATGCAAAGTCAACAAATGCCTGAGGATGCGTGGCTTGTGGCGCGCTGACAACGAGCGAATTGGGATCCAACGACCGCCGCCGCCAGACGCGACCAGCCCCGCAAGGCCGGCGATATCGATGGCTTGCGTCCATCGACGCCACAATTGACGCCAATGGTGGGAACGGGACTGGTTGATTTGGTTCATTGATTGTTCGGGTTTACACCTATTTTGAACCCTTTTCCAAAAGACGCTGCCCTTTGACTGTTTGTCGCATCATTGACGGCGATGACATTGCTTGGGGGTCGACCATCAACATAAAGGCCCGTCGATAGCGAGAATGCAGCCAACTCGGAGATTTTCGAATGGAATGTTTTGGTCGAAGAATTACCCGCCAAGCATGCCGCATGTCATCGATCCTAACCATTACAACAGTTTGACAGACTTGCTGGAGAGGGCTTTTCAACCTAAAACCGGCAGTTGGCCGCTTGCTGGCACTTTAAATACACGATGAATCAACCACTTGCGCCCACGTCGGTCTTGACCCCATGGGTGAAGCGCTGCACGGCGTGCCCTGTAGCCGGATTTAGCTTCAATCGCATGGCAACTGCCCATTGTCGGCTTGCATGGGCGGTTGGATGAGCTACAAAGAGTTGGACGAACTGTCTCAATTCTGGGCTCATGCCTTCAAATCAAGGGCTTGGTGCCAGGCAGCCGTTTGGCCATCATGCTGCCCAACTTACCCCAGTTTTCCGTCACCATGGCCGCAGTTGTCTGTTGATCGCACCGTCACACCCTTCAAAAAGCCCTTGTGCGAGGCCACTTGACTTTAAATCCCACGGAACAAAGACTGGATGCGGTTGCATTTTTACTATATACCGTCGGGACAACCGGTTTATCCAAAGGACCTGTGATCTCACACCACAATGCGGTTGCGGCCATTTTGCAAGCCGAAGCTTGGCTCAGCCCGGCATTGTCTGGTATGGCTGATTTGCGAAAGATCAACAGCATCACCGCCTTGGGGCTTCATCACATCTTTGCGCTGACCCGGTGTTTGCTGGCCATTCTCCATGGCTCACACTTGAGTTTGATTCCCAACCCCCCGTGATTTTGGAAAATTCATTGAGTTGCTCAAGCAAGGCCTGTTTCACATGCGGCCTGGCGTGAACACCTTGTTCAACGCATTGATGCAGCACCCCATTTTCAAGACCATTGACTTTTCGTCACTCAAACTGACCCAAGCCGGTGGCATGGCTGCTTCTGAGGCGACGGCACGTGACTGACAAGCTGCGACAAACAGTGCCATGATTGAAGGCCGGGGCATGACTGAGACCTGCGCGATTGGCGCCAACAACCCGGTCACACAAACCCACTTCAGCGGCAACATCGGTCTTCCTCTGCCGGGTATTGACATCGCCATCCAAAGACGATGACGGCCAGAGCCTGCTCTTTGGTAACGCCGGTGAAGTTTGCAAACCTTGACCCCATATGATGCTGGCATATTCAACCGAGCCGGCGAGAACGACATGACATTCACAGCAGATGGCTTCCTGCTCAGGGGTGACTTGGGCATCAAGGACGCAGAAGCTTACGCCCGCATTGTCGATCGCAAGAAGGACATGATCATTGTCAGTGGCTTCAGAGTTTTCCCCATCGATTTGGAAAACCTGATTTCCAAATGTCCTGGTGTGGTCCAATGTGCCGC
>CAMCNQ010000013.1 GCA_945875955.1 Limnohabitans sp. Rim8
CAGGCGCTCGCGCACCGAGGCGGCGGCCAAGCGCACCGAGCGCAGGTTGAAGCCAACGCTGGTGGCCAGTTCGCGGTCCCACAGGCCCGCGATCAAGGAGCGTTCAAACACCCGGTGCGCTTGTGCGGCGGCGGGCACGCCCGAGCGCACCAAGCCGTGGCGCGTGGCCATCCGCCCAATGAAGTGCAGCAAGCAGGGCAGATTTTGGTTTTCTCCGCCCAAAATTTCCAGGCTCAGCCGCACCAGGCGCAAGGTGTTTTCGGTGCGCTCGGTGTAGCGGCCCATCCAGAACAGGTTCTCGGCTGCGCGGCTGGTGACCAAACGCTGGCGCTGCGCGACCGCGTCGCTGGCCGCCGGGATGGGATTGGGCACCGGTGTAAATGACTGGAGCTGAGATTGCGATTGCGAAGTCGATTGAGATTGAGATTGAGATTGAGATTGAGATTGAGACGGAGCAAGTGCTTCAGCCGCCGCACTTTGTACCCACACATCGGCGCTGGAGCCGCCACGCTGCATCGAGGCAATGCCCTCTCGCGTGCCCAGCCGGGCCAAGCCACCGGGAAGAACCTGCCAGCCGCCTTGGGCGTTGGTCACTGCAAACACCCGCAACACGACGGGGCGGGACCGGATGCTGGCATGGCCGTTGGTGCCTGCTTGCCAGGTGGCTTGGTGCGACAGGGGCAACCAGGACTGCAGCGTGTGGGCGTCGGGGTCTCGCAAGATGCGGCCTGCCCATTCGTCTTGCTCGCGGCGCGACAAGGTGTGGCCCAGCACCGGCTCAAAACTCTGGCGGTCGGTGTTGTAGGGGTAAGTGGGTTTGATCACACAACTGGGGATGCGGGGCAGCACGTCTTGCAGCGCGGCTGCTTCGCCGCACCACCAACTCGGGATGGCAGGCAGTTGCAGTGCTTCGCCCAGCAGGTCACGCGCCAGTGCGGGCATGAAGCCCAGCAGCGCGTTCGATTCTAAAAAGCCCGAGCCGGGGGTGTTGGCCACCAACACATGGCCGCTGCGCACCGCTTGCAGCAAGCCGGGCACGCCCAGGGTGGATTCGGCCCGCAACTCCAGGGGGTCCAACCAGTCGTCGTCGACGCGTTTGAGCAAACCGTGCACAGGCTGCAGCCCTTGCAGGGTTTTGAGGTACAGCTTTTCGTCGCGCACCGTCAAGTCGTTGCCCTGCACCAGGCTCAGTCCCAAATAACGGGCCAAGTAAGCGTGCTCAAAATAGGTTTCGTTGTAGGGGCCTGGCGTGAGCAGTGCAATGTGGGCCGAGGCACCTGCAGGGCTGCGGGCCTTGATGCCGTCGATCAGCGTGCGGTAGGTTTCGGCCAAACGCTGCACGGGCAGCGCCTCAAAGGCTTGGGGAAACTGGCGCGACACAATCTGCCGGTTTTCGATCAGGTAACCCAAACCCGAGGGCGCTTGCGTGCGTTGCGAAAGCAGCCACCACAGGCCGTCAGGGCCACGCGCCAAATCGAAAGCGGCCAAAGACAAATAACGGCCACCCACCGGTGCCACCCCGTGCATGCCAGGCAAGTACGCGGGATGGCCTTGCACCAAAGCGGCGGGCAGTTGGCCTTGGCGCACCAACTGTTGGGGCCCATAGGCATCGGCCATGATGCGTTCGAGCAACTGCATGCGTTGCATCACGCCCGCCTCGATCTGACGCCAATCGCTGCGGCCCAGCATCAGCGGAAACAGGTCGAGCGACCAGGGGCGTTGAGGCTGGTCGGCGGCGGCATAGACGTTGTAGGTGATGCCGTTGTCGCGCACCTGACGCTGCAAGTTGGCCATTCGGGTGTTCAGGTCCGCCACGGTGGAGGCGCTGTCCAGTGGGTCGATGAAGCGCTGCCAGGGGACACTGATCGCCGGGGCGGCCTCGCCGGGGCTTGGCGTTTTGGATGAGGGTGTGGGCGAGGCCGTGGTGGCCGGTGATGTGGCCGGCGATGTGGCCGGTGTGACAGCACCCCGCAGCTCGTCCCAATGACCGACCGGCGCGCACTCTTGCTGCAGCGCCAGCCATTTCATGGCTTCGGCTTCAAGTGCACGGTCTGCTTGGGGCGAGCGGTCATTCATCGGACCATTGTCGCTGGAATTCCAACGTGCTCCGGTGTATTCGTGGGAGCGGGCCCCCGCTCGCGAAGCTCACCACAGCTTGACCACCCTTCGCGCGCAGGGGCGGCCTGACACATGCCTGTTTCGAGCGGTTGGCATCCATTTAAACCCGTCTCAAGTCCAGGGTGTACGGGAACTCAGGGCTGGCGTGCAAACTGGCGTTGGGGCGCAGCTGTTTCATCGTGCTGGGCGTGTGGCCCATGCGGAAGAAGCGGGCCATGCGGCGGCTTTCGGCCTCGTAAGCGTTGATGGGAAAGCTGTCGTAACTGCGGCCACCGGGATGAACGACGTGATACTGGCAGCCGCCCAGCGAGCGTTTCATCCAGGTGTCCACCAAGTCCACGGTCAGTGGCGCGTGCACCCCAATGCTGGGGTGCAGCGACGAGGGCGGGTTCCAGGCTTTGTAGCGCACGCTGGCCACATATTCGCCCACCACACCCGTGGGCTGCAGGGGCAGGGACTTGCCATTGACAGTCACCGTGTGGCGTGAGGGGTTCATGCCGCTGACATGCACCTCGATGCGCTCGAGCGACGAGTCGACATAGCGTGCGGTGCCGCCCGCGCCACTTTCTTCGCCCATGACGTGCCATGGCTCCAGCGCATTGCGCAAGGTGACCACCGCGCCATCGACCTTGACCTGACCGACCAGCGGGAAGCGAAATTCGAAATGCGGGGCAAACCAGGTCGGGTCAAAATGAAAGCCTGCATCGCCCAACTCGGTCAGCACGTCGTCGAAGTCTTTGTGGATCCAATGCGGCAGCATGAAGCGGTCGTGCAGCTCGGTGCCCCAGCGCGTCACGGGGGCGGCATAGGGTCGGTCCCAAAAACGCGCCACCAGTGCCCGCAGCAGCAGCTGCTGCACGATGCTCATGCGGGCGTGGGGCGGCATCTCGAATGCCCGCAGCTCCAGCAGGCCCAAACGGCCCGTGCTGCTGTCGGGCGAATACATCTTGTCGATGCAAAACTCGCTGCGGTGGGTGTTGCCGGTCACGTCCACCAAGATGTTGCGCAGGGTGCGGTCCACCAGCCACGGGGGCATGTCGGCGCCGTATTTTTGGCGGTTGCGTGTGATCTCGCGCAGGGCGATTTCCAACTCGTACACCTGGTCGTTGCGGGCCTCGTCCAAACGGGGCGCTTGGCTGGTCGGGCCGATGAACATGCCGCTGAACAAATAGCTCAAGCTGGGGTGGTTGTGCCAGTACAGCAGCAGGCTGGCCAGCAACTCGGGGCGACGCAAGAAGGGGCTGTCGGCGGGCGTGGCCCCGCCCAACACCATGTGGTTGCCACCGCCCGTGCCTGTGTGGCGGCCGTCGGTCATGAACTTTTCGGCCGACAGGCGGGTCTCGAAAGCGGCTTGGTACAGAAACTCGGTGTGCTCGACCAACTCGGTCCAGTTGTGGGCCGGGTGGATGTTGACCTCGATCACACCCGGGTCGGGTGTGACTTGCAAGAGTTTCAGACGCGGGTCGCGCGGCGGTGGGTAGCCTTCCATGACGATTTTCAGGCCCAGATCGCGTGCCGTGGCCTCGACCTCACTCACCAAAGACAGGTAATCCTCCAAGCGTGCCAAGGGCGGCATGAAGACATACAGCACGCCTGCTTTTTTGCCTTGGGCCAAGGCCTTGGCCTCGACATCCGGGCCATTGGCCCGGTTCGGGTCGCGCACTTCCACACACAAGGCGGTGCGCACCACCGACGGGTCCGACATGGACTTGGCAGCGGATGCGGCCGTTTTTACCGCTTTGGCGTGAATCGGCTGCAAGGTGATGGCAGGTAAGGTGGTCAAGGCGTTGCGCGGGGCGAACGGGTCTTGTTCAATCATGTGCCAGCGCTCGGTGGGCGGGGTCCAAGGCAAGGAGTCCAGCGGCAAACGCCAGCCCATGGGTGAGTCGCCGGGCATGAGGTACAGGCGCTCGTCCCTGACCAACCAGCGGCCGGTTTGCCACCGCGTGCCCGCCAGTTCGGGATTTGTGCCAGCGGGCTGGTCCAAGGCTTGCAGTGGCAATACATAGCCCACCGCTTGGTCCAGCCCCTGGCTGAAGACGCGGCGCAAGCGGCTGCGCTCCATGGGGTCGTCCAGCTTCGCGTCAAACGGGTCCACGTTGACGGGCAGACGGCGTTCGCGCCACAGGTAATACCAGGTGTCTTCAAAGCCGGGCAGCACGGTGTCACCGGGCAGACCCAGGCGCGCCGTCAGGGCTTGGATGAAGCGCTGGGCATCGGCGCTGGTGTAGAGGCTGGGTTCGCGCTCGTCGGCAAACACCGCAGGGTCTTGCCAGCAAGGTTGGCCATCGGCCCGCCAGTAAATGGACAGCGCCCACCGCGGCAACTGCTCGCCGGGGTACCACTTGCCCTGGCCAAAGTGCAAAAAACCACCTTGGCCATATTGCTGGCGCAGCTTGTGCACCAGCTCGGTGGCCAGGCCGCGTTTGGTGGGCCCCAAGGCGTCGGTGTTCCACTCCGCGCCATCGCGGTCTTGCGTGGCCACAAAGGTCGGCTCGCCACCCATGGTCAGGCGCACGTCTTGGGCCAACAATTGGGCATCCACCTGCTCCCCCAAAGTCAGCACCTGGGCCCATTTTTCTTCGCTGTAGGGCTTGGTCACACGCGGGGATTCGTGGATGCGGGTCACCTGCATTTCGTGGCTGAACGCGACCTCTGCCTCGTCCATCAGACCCTCAATGGGGGCGGCCCCCGACGGTTGAGGTGTGCAGGCCAGCGGGATATGGCCTTCGCCCGCCAGCAGGCCCGAAGTCGGGTCCAGCCCGATCCAGCCCGCGCCGGGCAAATACACCTCGCACCAGGCGTGCAGGTCGGTGAAGTCCACCTCGGTGCCGCTGGGGCCATCGAGCGATTTCACGTCAGGGGCCAGCTGAATCAGGTAGCCAGAAACAAAGCGGGCGGCGATGTTCATGTGCCTGAACAGTTGCACCAAGAGCCAGGCCGTGTCGCGACACGACCCGCATCGCAGCGACAGGGTTTGCTCGGGCGTTTGCACGCCCGGCTCCATGCGGATGGTGTAGCGGATGTCTTGGTGCAGGCGTTGGTTGATTTGCACCAAAAAGTCGATGGTGCGCTGGCGCTTGCGGTCCATGCTGGCCAGGTATTGATCGAACAGCGGGGTCTTGTGGTCTTTGTCCAGGTAAGACTGCAGCTCTTCGCGCACTGTGTCCGAGTACTTGAACGGCACCTCTTCGGCCGAGGGTTCCAGAAAAAAATCGAAGGGGTTGAACACCGCCATTTCGGTGACCATGTCCACCGTGACCTTGAAGGCGGTGGTCTTCTTGGGAAACACCAAGCGCGCTTGGTAGTTGGCAAAGGCGTCTTGTTGCCAGTTGATGAAGTGTTCTGCGGGCTCGACTTTGAGGCTGTAGCTCAGGATGCGGCTGCGGCTGTGCGGGGCGGGGCGCAAGCGGATGACCTGGGGGCCAAGTTGCACCGGACGGTCGTAGGTGTAGTGGGTGACGTGGTGCAGAGCAACGTGTATCGACATATCTCGTTCAGCGCAACAGGGGCTGCACACATAAAAATGCAGCTTGGGCACCAAATCTTAGCAAGACACGCGCCAGCAAGCTGTCTGAAAACGGGCACTGTTTTCGCCTCGGCAGGGGAAAACACACCACTTGGGCCTTCTCACTTTGGCATGATCCACCCAACTGGCATGGCCTTGTGGCTGGTGATGCACGCCCATGGTGCACAAATGGGGGTTGCCCATGTTTGGTGCGTGAATGCGGTGGGGCGCAGGCCAATCGATGGGTATACATCTTGCTAATATGCGGACAGGAGTGAAGACCGATGCGCCAATTCGATGAGATGTACAACCGCTTACCCGTTGCGGGCCAAGACGGGGAAGTCCGAGAGCACTACCAGGCGTATGCCCGATGGTTGCAGGCGCAAGCCCCACAGGCCATGGCGGCACGGCGCGAAGAGGCCGAAATGATTTTTCGGCGCGTGGGCATCACCTTTGCCGTGTATGGCGACAAGGACGAAGACGCGAACTCGGACGAAGGGGGCACAGAGCGTCTGATTCCCTTCGATTTGATTCCCCGCGTGATCGCTGCCAAAGAGTGGGCCAACATGGAAGCCGGGTTGGTGCAGCGTGTCACCGCGCTCAACCGGTTCATCCACGACGTGTACCACGGGCAGGAGATTTTGAAGGCGGGTGTGGTGCCGCGTGAGCAAATCGTGGACAACGCCCAGTTCCGCCCAGAGATGGTGGGCGTCGATGTGCCCAACCAGATTTATTCGCACATCAGCGGCATCGACATCGTGCGGGCCCCCGACAGCGCGGGCAAGGGCGAGTACTACGTGCTCGAAGACAACCTGCGTGTGCCCAGCGGCGTGAGCTACATGCTGGAAGACCGCAAGATGATGATGCGGCTGTTCCCCGAGTTGTTCAGCCAGCACCGCGTGGCCCCCGTGGCGCATTACCCCGATTTGTTGCTCGAAACCTTGCGCGCCAGCAGCCCCGCCACCACGGCCGAGCCCACGGTGGTGGTGCTCACGCCCGGCATGTACAACAGCGCCTACTTTGAGCACGCCTTTTTGGCGCAGCAAATGGGGGTGGAGTTGGTGGAAGGCCAGGACCTGTTTGTCAAAGACAAGTTTGTGTACATGCGCACCACGCGCGGCCCCAAGCGGATCGATGTGATCTACCGGCGGGTGGACGATGACTTTTTGGACCCCAACGTGTTCCGCCCCAGCTCCACCTTGGGTTGCACGGGCCTGATGGACGCCTACAAGGCGGGCCATGTGGCCATTTGCAACGCGGTGGGTACGGGCGTGGCCGACGACAAGTCGGTTTACCCCTATGTGCCCGACATGATCAAGTTCTACTTGGGCGAGGAGCCCATCCTGAAGAACGTGCCGACCTTCATGTGCCGCAAGCCAGAAGATTTGCAGTACACCCTGGCCCACCTGAAAGACTTGGTTGTCAAGGAAGTGCATGGCGCAGGCGGCTACGGCATGCTGGTGGGCCCGGCTTCCACCCAAGCAGAGATTGAACGATTTCGGGCGGCCTTGTTGGCCAACCCTGCGGGATACATTGCGCAGCCCACACTCAGTTTGTCGAGCTGCCCAACCTATGTGGAGAGCGGCATCGCACCGCGCCACATCGACCTGCGCCCCTTTGTGCTGAGTGGCCGCACGGTGCAAATGGTGCCCGGCGGTTTGACCCGGGTGGCGCTCAAGGAAGGCTCTTTGGTGGTGAACAGCAGCCAAGGCGGCGGCACCAAGGACACCTGGATATTGCAGGATTGAGGACAACAAGATGCTTTCAAGAACCGCCGACCACCTTTTTTGGATGTCCCGCTACATGGAGCGGGCTGAAAACGAAGTTTCGCCAAAATACCGCCCAGCGCGCAGCGCTTGTGGGGTTTTCGGCCTCCAGGGAGTTATGTGATGCTGAGCCGCACCGCCGACCACCTTTTTTGGATGTCCCGCTACATGGAGCGGGCCGAAAACACCGCCCGCATGCTCAATGTGAGCTACGAGACGTCTTTGTTGCCGCAGTCCGCTGCTGCCGTCGAGGCGGGCTGGGAGGGCATTTTGTCCATCAGCGAATTGCTGCCGGCTTATTTGGCCTTGTACAAAACCATCACGCCCCGCAACGTGATGGCCTTCATGGTGAAAGACGCCGACAACCCCTCCTCGATTTTGTCGTGCCTGTGCGCTGCGCGTGAAAACGCCCGCGCCGTGCGCGGCACCTTGACCACCGAAGTCTGGGAAACGCAAAACCAGACCTGGCTCGAAGTCAACCGCATGCTCAAAAGCGGCGAGTTCGAGCGCGATCCGGGCCGGTTTTTTGAGTGGGTCAAGTTCCGCTCGCACCTGTCACGCGGCGTCACGGTGGGCACCATGCTGATGGACGAGTCGCTGTACTTCATGCGCATGGGCACGTTTTTGGAGCGGGCCGACAACACGGCACGTTTGGTGGACGTGAAGTTCCACGCCATGCAAAACGATTTTTTTGGTGCACCGAACTACAACGGGGGCCAAGTCCAAGAAGGCCATGTGGCCGATTTGGCGCAAGAATACGATTTCTACCACTGGAGCGCGATCTTGCGCAGCGTCAGCGGCTTCGAGGTCTACCGCAAGGTTTACCGCGACGTGATCCGCCCGGAACGGGTGGCCGAGCTGCTGATCTTGCGCCCGGACATGCCCCGCTCATTGCACGCCAGCCTGAACGAGGTGGTGTCCAACTTGGCGCTGGTCTCGCACGACCGCGAGAGCGACACCTTGCGCCACGCTGGCCGATTGCGCTCCGAGCTGGCTTTTGGCCGGATTGATGAAATTCTGGCCACCGGTTTGCACGCTTATCTCTCGCAATTTTTGGAGCGTGTGAATGTGCTGGGTGGGCGCATCAGTCGCGAATTTTTGATGCCCCAATCGGTGGGCTGAGCACCGGCGCAATCCCCTCTGTCCGTGACCCGGGTCGTGCCTCAACCACCGGTCAGATCAGCTTCTCGTCGGGTGTGGTGATTTTTTTCAGCAGGGTGTTGCGTATGGCGGGCACCATGAGCGGGATGTCGGTCGCGCCGCCGTGCCACATGGGGTCTTCGATGCTGTCGAACATCTGGCGCAGTTTGTCGCCCCAGCTGCTGCGCAGCATTTTGAAGTAGGGGTTGTGCTCGTCGATGCACATGATGCGGTCGGTTTGCAGGCTGCCGACTTTGTAGACCACCATGTCCAGCGGCAAGCCCACCGACAGGTTGGATTTGAGGGTGGAGTCCATTGACACCAGCGCGCATTTGGCCGCTTCGTCCAGCGGGGTGTCGGGGGTGATGACGCGGTCGAGCACGGGCTTGCCGTATTTGGATTCACCAATCTGGAAGTAGGGTGTCTCGTCGGTCGCTTCGATGAAGTTGCCAGGGGAATAGACCTGGAACAAGCGCATGCCTTCGCCGCCAATTTGGCCACCAAAGATCATGGACACGTTGAACTCGACACCCGAGGCGCGCAGCGCATCGGCGTCGCGCTCGTAAACACGGCGCACGGCCGCGCCCAAAACGCGGCTGGCGTCGAACATGCTTTTGGCGTTCCAGATGGTCAGCGGTTCGTCTTGGCCGGGATCGACCAGTTTTTCGATCTGCAGCACCTCGCGCACCGATTGCGAAATGCTCAGGTTGCCCGCGGACAGCAAGGTCATGAAGCGGTCGCCCGCTTTTTCATAAACGATCATTTTGCGGAAAGTGCTGATCTGGTCCAGACCCGCGTTGGTGCGGGAGTCGGACAAAAACACCAAACCGGCACGGGTTTTAACGGCGACGCAATAGGTCATGGGATGGTCCTTTCACTCTTGGGCAGCAGACGCTGCAGGGCATACAGGGCGTCGAGCGCTTCGCGGGGGCTGAGTGCGTCGGGGTCGATTTGCGACAAAGCCGCTTCCAGTGGCGTCGGGCCTGTGGCCTCGGTCTCGGGTGGGGCGGCGAACAAATCCACTTGTTGGCGGCTTTCGCTGGCCCCCGCTTCGAGTGCGCTCAGGGCGTGGCGGGCGTGGTTGAGCACGGCCGCAGGCATGCCCGCCAGCCTGGCCACCTGCACGCCATAGCTTTTGCTGGCGGGGCCGGGTTGCAGTTCGTGCAAAAAAACAATCGACGCGCCCGACTCGGCCGCGCTCACATGCATGTTGACCGCCGCAGAGTGCGTGGCAGGGAACTCGGTCAGCTCAAAGTAATGCGTTGCAAACAGCGCAAAGGCCTGGGTTTTGTTGTGCAGGTGCGTGGCGATGCCGCTGGCCAGGGCCAGGCCATCAAAGGTGGAGGTGCCGCGGCCAACCTCGTCCATCAGCACCAGGCTGTGGGGGGTGGCGCTGTGCAAAATTTGTGCGGCTTCGGTCATCTCCAGCATGAAGGTCGATTGGGCGTTGGCCAGGTCGTCAGCTGCGCCAATGCGGGTGTGGATGGCGTCGATCGGCCCTAGGCGACAACGGCTGGCGGGCACATGGCTGCCGATGCTGGCCAACAGCACGATCAGGGCCACTTGGCGCATGTAGGTCGATTTGCCGCCCATGTTGGGGCCGGTGATGATTTGCAAACGCTGTCGCTGCCCCATCACGGTGTCGTTGGCGATGAAGCTCGCGCCGGACATTTCGGCCAAGCGCGCCTCAACCACCGGGTGACGGCCTTGCCGGATTTCAATGCACGGCTCGATGGCGAATTCGGGCGCACACCAATGCAGGGTGAGCGCGCGCTCGGTGAGTGCGCACAGCGCATCCAGCGAGGCCATGGCTTGCGCCAAAGCGCTCAAGGCCGGCACAAAGGGCTGCAACTGGTCAAGCAGGCCTTCGTACAGCCACTTTTCACGCGCCAAGGCACGCTCTTGTGCAGACAAGGCCTTGTCTTCAAAGGTTTTGAGCTCGGGCGTGATGAAGCGTTCGGCGTTTTTCAAAGTTTGGCGGCGGCGGTAGTCTTGCGGCACCTTGTCCAATTGCCCTTGCGTGATTTCAATGTAAAAACCGTGGACTTTGTTGAACTGCACACGCAAGTTGGCAATGCCTGTGCGGGCTTTTTCACGGGTTTCCAGATCCAGCAAAAACGCATCGCAGTTGGTTTGAATGGCCCGCAACTCGTCCAAATCGGCGTCCAGCCCATCGGCGATCACACCGCCGTCGCGCACCAGCGCAGCGGGCTCTTCCAGCAAGGCCATTTGCAGCAATGGGGCACAGTTCTCTGGGGGTGTGAGCCAGCGCGCCATGCCTGCCAACAGCGAGCCTGGCGCAGGCTGAAGGGCCTGCAATGGGGCCGACAGCGCGGCCGCGCGCGCCAGCGCATGGCGCAGGGCCACCAATTCGCGTGGGCGAACTTGGCGCAGCGCAATGCGTGCGGTGATGCGCTCCACGTCGCTGGCGCCTTTGAGTTGTTCGCGCAGGTGGCTCCAGGGGCCAGCGCCACTGTCGCCGCGCAAAACGGCTTGTGCGTCCAAGCGCTGTTGCGCCACTTGCCGGTCACGCGGCGGGCTGAGCAACCAGCTTTTGAGCAGGCGGCTGCCCATGCCGGTCATGCAGGTGTCCAGCAGGGCAAACAGGGTGGGTGAGTTGGCGGCGCTTTCACCGCGCAGGGTTTGCGTCAGCTCCAGGTTGCGGCGGGTGCTGGCAGGCAGGTCAATCTGGGCGTCTGAGCGCTGCACCTGCACGCGTTGCACATGCGGAAGGCTGCGGCCTTGGGTGTGTTCGGCATAGGTGAGCAGTGCGGCGGCAGCGGCATGGGCATCGGCCAGGGTGTCGGCGCTCCAGGCGGCAAGCGAGGCCGCTTGCAACTGCTCAAGCAGCTTGCGTTGGCCCAGGCCCGCGTCAAACTGAAAATCGGGCCTCAGGGCAAACGCCCAAGCACCACGCCCTTGGGTTTTGAGGCCGCGCAGCTTTTGCTCAAAAGCGGGCGTCATGCCCGCGCTGGCCAGCAGTTCGCTGGGGCCAATGCGGTCTATCCAATCGGCCAATTCGTCTTGTGCGCATTCGGCCAGGTGCACCACGCCTTGGGTGACGCTCAACCAGGCCAGACCGCAGCGGTTTTTCGGGGCTTGGTGCACCGCCAGCAAAATCGCCTCGCTTTTGTCGGACAGCAGTTCGGTGTCGGTGAGGGTGCCGGGCGTGACCACGCGCACCACTTTGCGCTCAACGGGGCCTTTGGCTGTGGCCACATCGCCCACTTGTTCGCACAGCGCCACCGACTCGCCCAATTTGATCAGGCGCGCGAGGTAGGTTTCCACCGCGTGAAACGGCACACCCGCCATGACCACCGGTTGTCCGGCCGACTGGCCACGGCGCGTCAGGGTGATGTCGAGCAGGCCTGCGGCTTTTTCGGCGTCGGCGAAGAACAACTCGTAGAAGTCGCCCATGCGGTAGAACACCAGGGTGTCAGGAAACGCCGCCTTGATGCCCAGGTACTGGGCCATCATGGGGGTGTGGGCACTCAGGTCGAGCGCGGTGTTCATGGCGATTTAAAAAGGGGCGTCTTTGGATTCGGAGCCAGTCATTTCGGCGCTGGCCGGCTCGGCGGGCGTGTCCGGCGTTTGGCTGTCACCGGCGCGTTCCCTGCTGAGCGTCTCCACCGCGCTGCGCACGGCGGCTTTGTCGCCTGCGCTGGCGAATTTGCTGTACCTGCCCAAGATGCCCACCAACTGGCCGTAAATGCGCGGGGCGCCGGCCAAGCACTCTTTTTGTTCCAGGAAGTCCGACTCGCCGGTGAAGTTGCCAATCAGGCCGCCGGCCTCGGTCACCAGCAGCGAGCCCGCAGCCACATCCCAAGGCGACAAGCCGGTTTCAAAAAAGCCGTCGGTAAAGCCCGCTGCGACGTAGGCCAAGTCGAGTGCGGCTGAACCCGGGCGGCGCAGGCCGGCGGTGCGCTGCATCACGTCGCCCATCATGCGCAGGTACTGGTTGAAGTTGTCGCCCTTGCGGAACGGGAAACCTGTGGAGATGATGCATTCTTCCATCCGAATGCGCTTGCTCACGCGCAAGCGGCGGTCGTTCATGAAGGCACCACGGCCCTTGGTGGCGGTGAACAGGTCGTTGCGGGTGGGGTCGTAAATGACGGCTTGCTCGATCTTGCCGCGCACCTGCAGGGCAATGCTCACGCAGTAAACCGGAAAGCCATGGATGAAGTTGGTCGTGCCGTCCAGGGGGTCAATGATCCAGATGTGGTCAGACTGCGGGTTGCCGTGTTCTCTGCCCGACTCTTCGGCCAGGATGCCGTGGTCCGGGTAGGCGGTCAACAGGGTGTCGATGATGACTTTTTCGCTGGCGTGGTCGACTTCGGTGACGAAGTCGTTGACCTGCTTTTGCGAGATGCGAACCGCTTCAACGTCAAGCGCGGCGCGGTTGATGATGGCGCCAGCGGCGCGTGCAGCCTTGAGGGCCACATTGAGCATGGGGTGGAGATTGGACGACATAAATTGTAAGAAGAACCTGTCTGGCCCACGCACGATCGCGGCGGCGAAGGGCGCATTTTCTCATGAAAAGCCGCTAGGAATTTCCGGTTTGCGTTCGGAATCGATGCGCTGTCCCAATCGCAGGCCTGGGTGCGAGGACAATCGGGGCATGAAAACCCGCTTCATATTGATAGACACCAGCCACGCTGGCAACGTGGGCGCGGCTGCCCGGGCCTTGAAAGTCATGGGCTTTGACGACTTGGTGCTGGTCAACCCGCGCTGGGCCAATGTGCTGCGCAAAGAAGAAACCATACAGCGCGCCAGCGGCGCCAACGACGTGTTGGCCAAGGCCCGCGTGGTGGAAACGCTGGACGAGGCCTTGGATGGCGTGACGCACCTGTGCGCCACGGCCATGACCCCACGCGACTTTGGCCCGCCCACGCGCGCGCCCCGTGCGCACTTTGCCGAACTGACGCAGCCCGGCGCACCTGAGCAGTCGGTGGCGTTCTTGTTTGGCTCGGAGCGCTTTGGCATGAAAAACGAGGACGTTTACCGTTGCCATGTGGCCCTGTCCATCCCCACCGATCCGAAGTTTGGCTCGCTCAACCTGGGCTCGGCCATCCAGGTCGTGGCCTACGATTGGCGTGAGGCTTTGGGCGGTTTCCCCGTGCAAGAGGCGACAGCGCCTGTCGACAAGGCCGATGCCCAACAGGTGGCGGGCATGCTCAGCCACTTGGAGCAGGCGCTCAGCGACATCGGCTTTCTAGACCCGGCCGCCCCCAAAAAACTGATGCCCAGGCTGCACCAAATGTTCAACCGCGCCGGGCTGAGCCCTGAAGAAATCCACATCCTGCGGGGGGTCGCCAAGGCCATGATCCAAGCGGCCAGCGGCAAACGCTAGACTAAGCGCCTATGTTTTCCCGCCTACGCTCCGATATCCAATGCATTCTTGACCGCGACCCGGCCGCCCGCACCACGTGGGAGGTGCTGACCTGTTACCCCGGCTTGCATGCCTTGGTGCTGCACCGGCGTGCACATTGGTGCTGGCTGCATGGCTTCAAATGGTTGGGGCGTTTCATCTCGCACCTGGCCAGGGGCTTGACGGGCATTGAAATTCACCCCGGCGCGAAGATCGGTGAGCGCGTTTTTTTTGACCATGCCATGGGCGTGGTGGTGGGTGAAACCGCTGAAATCGGCGATGGCTGCACCATTTACCAAGGGGTCACCTTGGGTGGCACGTCTTTGTACAAAGGCGCCAAGCGCCACCCCACTCTGGGCAAAGACGTGGTGGTCAGTGCCGGTGCCAAGGTTTTGGGGGGCTTTGAGGTGGGCGATGGTGCCAAGATCGGCAGCAACGCCGTGGTGATCAAGCCCGTGCCGGCCGGGGCCACGGCGGTGGGGATTCCGGCCCGCATCATTTTGTCCAAGGCAGGTGAGAGTCCCGACGTGGCGGGCACCGACCGCAAATTCACGGCCTATGGCATCACCCAGGACGATGACCCGGTGAGCCAGGCTTTGCGCGGTTTGATCGACAACGCGGCGGGGCAAGAGCACCAGATTGCCATGATCTGGCAAGCTTTGGAGACGCTGTGTGCCCAGCAGCAAGTGCCTGTGCCTGGCGACGCGGCCACCAAAGAGCTTTTTGAGGCCGATAAATTCAAGCAATTGCTGGGCAAATGAGACTCAGCTCAGGGGGGCCTGTGCTGCGGCCACTTTGAGTTCGCGCCAGCGTTTGTCCAAACTGCTGTAACGCTGCAGCGCCTGCGGGTCTTGGCCGCCTTGGTGTTGCGCCAAGGCCTCGTTTTTGAGTTGCTGCAAGCGGTCGATCAGCAGCAAGTTGAGCAAACCGCGCAGCTCATGACGGGCCTCATGCGGCTCGGGCGGTGTGGCGTCTTGTTGCCCAGCGGGCGTGCCCAAACTGTCTTGCGCCATCCAGCGTTTGGCGTCCTGCGCAAAGGCTTGGCTTTGCATTTCGCCTTGCAGCGCCGACCAACCCAAAGCGCCTTGTTCATGGAACTGAGATTCCAGCCAGGCAAACAAAGGGCCGTGTGGGGCGGGCAGAGCGCAAAGCATGGCGTGGTCTTCACCAGCGAGGGTCTCCCACAGCGCCATATTGCCCAGCAACAGGCGCGCCGCATGGTCGGCCCGGCTGGCGGGCACCGTGCGGGGGCCGGTGTAGACCGGTGGCGGCTCCCGTTTGAAGCGCCCTTTGCCAAAGCCGCTGTTGGGCGTCCAGCTGGATTTTTTCCCTGGCCAGGCGTTCGCCGCGTTCGCCGTGGCCGCATAGCCCGAAGAAGGCTGCCAAGCGCTGGTTTCACCGTAGTGCGGCTCGTATTGGGGGTATTCGTCGCTGCCGGGGCTGGCCTGGGCGTAAGCCACGGAGGCATTGGCGGATGGTGGCATGAAGGGGTTGGCAGGGCCAGCGCTTCTGGCCGCCGGTGCAAAGCGCTGTTCAGTTGCAGCTTGCTGCAGCCACAGCTTTTCCAGCCCAGCGGTTTCCAGCTGAATCATGTGGGCCAACTCGGACAGCAGTTGCTGCTTGAGCGCACCCTCAGGCAGCAGTTGCCACAGCGGCCTGGCTTGGCTGGACAAACGCGCACGGCCTTCGGCGGTTTGCAAGTCGCAGTCCACGCTGGCCGCTTCGGTCAAAAAACGCGACAGCGGCATGGCCAATTTGATTTGCTCGGCAAAAGCCTCTTGGCCAAACTCGCGCACATAACTGTCGGGATCGTGCTCGGCAGGCAAAAACAAAAACTTGATGCTGCGCACATCGGTGGCGTAGGGCAGGGCACCATCCAGGGCTTTGCGCGCAGCGCGTCGACCCGCAGCATCGCCGTCGAAGCTGAACACCACCGCATCGGTGAAGCGAAACAGTTTTTGCACATGCTCGGGCGTGCAGGCCGTGCCCAGCGTCGCCACCGCGTTGGCAAAGCCCATCTGGGCCAAGGCCACCACGTCCATATAGCCTTCGGTCACCAACACATAACCGGCACTGTGCAGGGCTTCGCGGGCTTCGTACAGGCCATACAGCTCACGCCCTTTGTGGAACACCGGGGTTTCGGGTGAGTTGAGGTATTTGGGTGTGCCCGAGCCAATCACCCGCCCGCCAAAGCCAATGCATTCGCCTTTGATGTTGCGGATGGGGAACATGATGCGGTCCCGAAACCGGTCGTAGCGCTTGTCGTCTTCTTCGTTGACGATCACCAGGCCGCTTTCAGCCAGCAGGGGGTCGTCGTATTTGGGAAAAACGCTGGCCAGCGAGCGCCAGCCCTCGGGTGCATAGCCCAGGCCAAAGCGTTTCGCGATCTGGCCCGACAGGCCTCGGCCCTTGAGGTAATCCACGGCGCGGGGCGTGATTTTGAGCTGTTCTCGGTAAGCCTCGCCGGCTTTTTCCAGCACGTCGCTCAGGCTGTCTTGTTTGGCCTTTTGCGCAGCGGCTTTGGCGCGGTCTTCTGGGGTTTGTTGTTCTTCGGGCATCACCATGCCGGTTTGCTGGGCCAGGTCTTTGACGGCTTCGATGAAGGTCATGCCCGCGTGTTCCATCAAAAAGCCGATGGCGTTGCCATTTTTGCCGCAGCCAAAACAATGGAAAAACTGCTTGGTGGGGCTGACGCTGAAGCTGGGTGATTTTTCGCCGTGGAAGGGGCACAGCCCCATGAAATTGGCCCCACCTTTCTTGAGTTGCACATACTTGCCCACGATGTCGACCACGTCGACGCGGGACAGCAACTCCTGAATGAAAGACTGGGGGATGGCCATGCGGCTATTTTCGCCGATCTGCAGCGCCTTGTTTCGGGCAAACCAGCATGGTATTTGGCGAGCGGTCAGGCAAACTGGCTGCAATCACGCCGCCCTCCGTTTCAGGAACCCCCCATGCCCGTCGCCGCCCCCAGCATATTCGACCAGGATTTGCCCCAAACCCCCGCCAACCACGCGCCCATGTCGCCGTTGAGTTTCATTGAGCGCACGGCCGAGGTGTATCCCACCCGTTTGGCCATCGTGCACGGGGCGTTGCGCCAAGACTGGGCCACCACCTACCGCCGCTGCCGCCAGTTGGCCAGTGCGCTGGCGCAGGCCGGCATTGGCAAGAACGACACTGTGGCGGTGATGCTGCCCAACACCCCGCCCATGGTGGAGGCCCACTTTGGCATTCCCATGGCAGGGGCCGTGCTCAATGCGCTCAATACCCGGCTCGATCCAGAAACCGTGGCCTTCATGCTCGACCATGGCGAGGCCAAGGCGGTGTTGGTGGACGCGGAGTTTTCACCCGTCATGAAACAGGCCTTGGCGCTGCGCCAATCGACACGGCCCATGTTGGTGATCGACGTCGAAGACGCCCTGTACACCGGTGCCAGCGAGCGTTTGGGCACGGTACTTTACGAAAGTTTTTTGGCGCAAGGCGACGCGGCATTTGAATGGCATTTGCCGGCCGACGAATGGGACGCCATTGCCCTGAACTACACCAGTGGCACCACCGGCAACCCCAAGGGCGTGGTCTACCACCACCGGGGTGCGGCGACCAATGCCATCTCCAATATTTTGGAGTGGGACATGCCCAAGCACGCGGCCTATTTGTGGACCCTGCCCATGTTCCATTGCAATGGCTGGTGCTTTCCCTGGACAGTGGCGGCGCGGGCCGGTGTCAACGTGTGTTTGCGCAAAGTCGATGCCCAGGCCATGTTCGACGCCATGCGCCAGCACGGGGTCAGCCACTTTTGCGGCGCACCCATCGTGCATGGCTTGCTGGTGAATGCACCTGCGGCCATGAAAGTGGGCCTGCCGCAGGGCATTCGGGCCATGGTGGCCGGTGCAGCGCCTCCGGCGGCCATGATCGAGGGCATGGAACAAATGGGCTTTGATTTGACCCATGTGTATGGCCTGACCGAGGTCTATGGCCCTGCCACAGTTTGCCCCAAGCACCCCGAATGGGACGCGCTTGACATTGGCGAACGCGCCCGCCTGAACGCCCGCCAGGGCGTGCGTTACCACCTGCAGCGCGATGTGCGTGTGCTCAACCCCGAGACCATGCAGCCTGTGCCGCTAGACGGTGAAACCATGGGCGAGATCATGTTCAAGGGCAACATCGCCATGAAGGGCTACCTGAAAAATCCCAAGGCCACGCAAGAAGCCTTTGCAGGCGGTTGGTTTCACAGTGGCGACCTTGCGGTGCAGTACCCGGACGGTTATTTCAAGATCAAGGACCGCAGCAAGGACATCATCATCTCGGGCGGGGAAAATATTTCATCGATCGAGGTTGAAGATGTGCTGTACCGCCACCCCGACGTGTTGGCCGCTGCGGTGGTGGCCAAGCCCGATGCCCGCTGGGGCGAGACGCCCTGCGCTTTTGTTGAGTTGAAAGCCAACGCACAGACCACTGCCGAGCAGATTGTGGCGCATTGCAAGCAGCACTTGGCGGGCTTTAAGGTGCCGCGTGCGGTGGTGTTTGGCGAATTGCCCAAGACCAGCACCGGCAAAATTCAGAAGTTCGAGTTGCGCAAGCTGGCCGGGTCGGCCCAGGCGATTGACGCGTGAGCGGTGGCCCTTCAGCTGATGTCAAATGCATGCACGGCATAGCGGCCCGCACGCCGATCGGCAAAATAGTGCTCTAGGGTTTCTTTGACCGTGCGAAAGGCCAGCTCTTCCCATGGAATATCGGCCTCGGTGAACAAGCGCGCTTCCATGGTTTCGTGGCCAGGGTCGAACACATCGCTGGTCAGGCGTGCCCGGTAATACAAGTGCACTTGGCCCACACGGGCCACGCTCATCACGGTAAACAGGTCTTCCATGATGAATTGGGCGCCGGCTTCTTCTGTGGTCTCGCGGGCTGCGCCTTCGGAGGTGGATTCTCCCAACTCCATGAAGCCTGCAGGCAATGTCCACTTGCCTTTGCGCGGCTCGATGTTGCGCTTGCACAGCAGCACCTTTTCTCCCCAATAAGGCACGGTGCCCACCACGTTGAGCGGGTTTTCGTAGTGCACCGTGTGGCAGGCTGTGCAGATGGCCCGTTCGCGGGTGTCGCCATCATCAGGCAAACGCCGGGCCACAGGTGCGCCGCATTGCCGGCAGTGTCGAATGGTGCGGTCAAACATCATGAGATGGGCTCGAAGTGGGGATGAAAAAAGATCGTTGGCCCAAGTCTAACCAGTCCGCCATGAAAAAACCTCCATGGGGTTGAGCCATGGAGGTCTTCGCTGGACAATCGCCCGATCAGGTCAGGTCAGGTACGGGATCAGGAAAAGCGTGATGCCCGGAAAGAACAGCAGCAGCAATGTGCGGATGGTGTCGCTGATCAGGAATGGCATGATGCCTTTGTAGCTTTCACTCAGCGGCACGTCTTTGGCCATGCCGTTGACCACATAGACGTTCAGGCCCACGGGCGGTGCCAGCATGCCAAAGCCCACGGTCATCAGCACCATGATGCCAAACCAGATGGCGGTGTACTCCGGCGTCATGCCGAAGTCGAGTTTCATGATGATGGGGAAAAAGATCGGAATCGTCAGAAGCAGCATGGACAGCTCGTCCATCACCGCGCCCAGCACCACATACAGCAGCAAGATGCCGGAGACCACCAGCAAGGGTGCCAAGTTCATGGCGACCACCATTTCGGCCAGTTGAGCGGGCACTTGCGTGCGGGCCAAGGAGGCGTTCATGACGTCAGCACCCATGAAGATCATGAAGATCATGGCGCTGCTCAATGCGGTGGCATGGAAGCAGTGCAAAAACTTATCCCAGTTCAATTCACGCTTGAGCAAAGCGGCCACAAACGTGGACGCAGCACCCACGGCCGCACCTTCGGTGGGCGTGAAAAAGCCCGCATAGATGCCGCCAAAAACGATCACAAAGATGGTGGCAATCGGCAAAATGCCTTTGAGCGACTCGAATGTGAGCCTTTCGCGCTCTTCCTGGTCAGGGGCTTGGCCAGGAACCAGGCGAACGTAAATCGCAATGGCGATCATGTAACCGACCATGGCAATAAGGCCGGGCAGCATGGCAGCCGCAAACAGCTTGGCGATGTTTTGCTCGGTCAGGATGGCGTAAATCACCAGGGGCACTGACGGTGGGATCAAGATGCCCAAAGTGCCGCCCGCAGCCAGGGTGCCGGTAGAAAGACGGCCCGAGTAGCCGTGGCGCTTCATCTCGGGCAGGGCCACGCCGGTGATGGTCGCCGCCGTGGCCACAGACGAGCCGCAAATCGCACCAAACGCGCCGCAGGCCAGCACGGCACCCATGGCCAAGCCGCCCTTGAAGCGACCCATGACGGCCGCAGCAAACTGAAACAGCGCTTTGCTGATGCCGCCTTGTGTGGCGAAATTGCCCATCAAAATGAACAGCGGGATCACCGACAAGTCGTAGTTGGCCAAGCGGGCAAAGGCCAGGTTGTTCAAAAAATTCAGAAAAGGCGATACACCCGACTGCAAGATAAAGCCCACCGCACCTGCCAGAAACATGGCGCCAGCGATCGGCACGCGCACGACCATGAGCACCAGCATGATGCCGAAAATGAGCAAAGCCAACTGGATGGGGGTCATGTCGAAGCCTTGTGGTAGTCCATGGACGCGAGCGTTTGCATGGCCGCAATGAGCGCGCTGATGCCAAAAGGAATGCACATGCTGGTGAAAACGATCCAGTCGGGGAAGCCCATCAACATGGAAGCGCCCATGGTTTCTTTGGCATTGATGGCCGCAGCGCCGCAGCGCCAAGACAACAACGCGAAGATGATGGTCATGAGCAGATCACCAAATCGGTCGAGCCTGAAGTTGGTGGCCTCACTGAACTTGGCGGTGAAAAAGTCGACGATGATGTTTTCACGCTTGAACTGGCACAGGGGCATGAACAGGGCGATCGCTGCGCCTGCACCTACGCCGGTCAGCTCAAAGTCGCCAATCAGTGCGGTGTCAAAAAAGTTGCGCCCGATCAGGCTGTAACAGGTCATCAGCATCAAGCCAGTCATGACCAGCCCTCCCAATATGCTGCAGAGCCGGGCAAGCCGCTCTAGGGGATTTAAAAACATCATGGTGTGCTCCGCTGAGCGGAAAAGTGAAAAATCAGTTTGGGATGTGACCTCAATACATGCATCAAGTCAGGCCCTTAAAAACAGAGAGCAGGGACCTGCCCTGCTCTCGCATCTCATCTAAGCTGAATTACTTGGTGTACTGCTTGATCAGGTCGCTGGCCGACTGCAGCATGCCTTTGCCGTCCATGCCTTTGCCGGTCATCTCAGCCACCCAAGCGTCGTCCAAAGAATCGGTGGCTTTTTTCCACTTTTCCAGTTCGACTGTGGGGATGATGCTGATTTTCTGGTTGGCCGTAGCTTCAAACACTTTTTTACCGACTGCGTCGTGGCCCGCTTGGGTCTTGCCCAAGAAGGCTGACAGTTCGCGGCCCGAGTTCTTGTCGATAACGGCTTTCAGGTCGGCTGGCAGCGAATCGTACTTGGCTTTGTTCATGGGCAGCACAAACACCGTGGTGTACAGCGCGTTGTAACTGCGGTCGGTTTCGGCAGTGAAGTTGGTCAACTCATTGACCTTCAGGCTGGGCGCGACTTCGTAGGGAATCACCGCGCCATCAATCACACCTTTGGACAGGGCTTCAGGCACTTGAGGCACAGGCATGGCCACGGGGGTGGCGCCCATCATCGCCACCATCTTGTTCACCTGGCGCGTCGGTGCGCGCACTTTCAGGCCCTTCAGATCAGCCATGGTGGTCACGGCTTTGTTCTTGGTGTAAATGTTGCCTGGGCCATGCACGTGGATGGCCAGCATCTTCACGTCTTTGAAGTCGTCCTGGGCGTATTTCTGGCCGTAGTCCCACGCGGCGCGGCTGGTGGCTTCTGCATTGGTCATCATGAAGGGCAACTCAAACACTTCGAGTTTGGCCAATTTTGGGGTGAAGGCTTGCAAAGTCCAAGCCACGTCCACCACGCCGTCGCGGGCCTGTTCATACAGCTGAACAGGGGTGCCGCCCAATTGCATGGCGGGAAAAATGTCGCACTTCAGGCGGTCTTTGGAGTCGCGTGCAATGTTTTTGCACCAGTCGCCCAGCATGGTGGTGTGCTGAATGGTTTGTGCGCTCAGAAAGTGGTGTACTTTCAGGGTGATGGTTTGGGCTTGCGCGCCGAATCCGGCCAGCAGCAAACCAGCGGCGAAGGCCGTGTGTTTCAAAAATTTCATACCTTGAGCTCCTTAAATGTTGTCTCGGGGGCGAATCATAAAACCAACCGCGCGGTCGGTTAATTGGTGTTTACCCAATCAGCAAAACAAATGAGTTTCACTTTTAGCAAATTGGATTTCAGTCTATGAACCAAACGTGCATTATGTTGCAAGTTGCCTTGACTTCTTTAGGGGTAAACCCTTGTTAAAACGGCTTTCATTCACTTTTTTTCATGGGGCAATGGCGATGTTCAAATCTCTTAAACCGCCAATTTGCCCCGTCAACAAATCGCCTTGCACCACCGCTGCGACCCCTTCAGGGGTGCCCGTGAAGATCAAGTCACCGGCTTGCAAGTCCCAAGCGGCAGACAAGTGTTCTATGGTTTCGGCCACGTTCCAGATGAGTTGGGTGATGGTGCTGCGTTGACGCTGCACCCCATTGACGTGCAGGCTGATCTCGGCGTTGTTGACATCTCCTGCCTTGGCCTTGGGGGTGATGGGTCCCATGGGGGCAGAGTGGTCAAAAGCTTTGCCTATGCACCAGGGGCGGCCTTGTTTTTTCATCTCGTTTTGCAAATCACGGCGGGTCATGTCCAGCCCCACGGCGTAACCAAAGATGTGTTTTTCTGCATCCGCGGCCTTGATGTTTTTACCCCCAAGGCCAATGGCCACGACCAGTTCGATTTCGTGGTGCAGGTTGTGCGTGAGGCTTGGGTAGGGCATGGTGCCCGTTTGGCCAACTGGGACGGCGACCAAGCTGTCGGTTGGCTTGAGAAAAAAGAAGGGCGGTTCACGGCCAGTGAAGCCCATTTCTTTGGCATGTT
>CAMCNQ010000014.1 GCA_945875955.1 Limnohabitans sp. Rim8
CATTCACCAAGCCTATGTTGACCAGGTCGATGCCGTCTTGATCAATGCCGGTGCTTGGACCCATTACAGCTACGCCATTCGCGATGCTTTGGCAGTGCTCACTTGTCCCGTGGTGGAGTTGCACATGTCCAACATCCATGCACGGGAAGAATTCCGTCACAAGTCGGTGTTTGCCGAGATTGTCAAAGGCCAAATTTGTGGTTTTGGCTCTGACAGCTATTTGCTGGCGCTGCGCGCAGGCGTGTCTGCGGCGCAAAAGGCATGAGCTGATTTTTTGATGCTCGCAACATGATCAACGGCAACACAGAACTCATCGCCCACATCGGCTACCCCACGCACACCTTCAAGTCGCCGATGATTTACAACCCGTATTTCGAAGCGGCAGGCATCAATGCGGTGGTGGTGCCCATGGGCTGCAAACCCGACCATTACCCGCAGTTCCTCAAGTCGGTGTTCACACTGGAGAACATCCGCGGCGCGCTGATCACCATGCCGCACAAGGTGACGACCTTGGGTTTGCTGGACGAGGTCACCGCCACGGCGCGCGTGGCCGGGGCTTGCAACGCGGTCAAACGACTGGCCGATGGCCGCTTGGTGGGCGACATGTTTGACGGCACCGGTTTTGTGCGCGGTATTCAGCGCAAAGGGCTGGACCTCAACGGCGTGCATGCCTTGGTGGTGGGCACCGGCGGTGTGGGCTGCGCGATTGCCGCTTCTTTGGCGGACGCTGGCGTTGCCGCCATCGGCCTGTTCGATCTGAACAGCGCCAGTTGTGAAGCGCTGGCGCAGCGTTTGAAAACCCATTACCCCCAACTGCAGGTGCGCACCGGCTCTAACGATCCGGCTGGATATGGCTTGGTGGTCAACGCCACCCCCATGGGCATGAACGCTGGCGACCCGCTTCCCCTGGATGTCGCTCGCCTGTCGGCAGACACGTTTGTGGGCGAAGTGGTCTTGCAGACCAAGACCACCGCATTTTTGGCCGCCGCTCAAGCACGCGGTTGTCGCACCCAAGTGGGCACCGACATGCTGTTTGAACAAATTCCAGCGTATCTGGCGTTTTTTGGATTGCCCACCACCTCGGCAGAGGTGCTGCGCCGTGGTGCCCAGCTGGGTTAACGACAGCAAACTGCTTCACGGAGTGCCAACATGACATTGAACAAACCCGACCGCGAGGCCGTGCCAGAAATGCCCAACCGCTTGGGCATCGCGGGCATCGAATTCATCGAGTACGCCACCAGCCGCCCCCAAGCGCTTGGGCAGGTGCTGGAGAACATGGGCTTTCGCCCGGTGGCCCGGCACCGTTCGCGCGAGGTGACTTTGTACCGCCAGGGCACGATGAACCTGGTGGTCAACGCCAGTCCCGACGATGCGCGCGTGGCCAACACGGCCGATGGCCAACCCGTCCTCTCGGCCGTGGCGTTTCGCGTGCAAGACGCGCTCAAGGCGCACACCCGCTGTTTGGCCTTGGGTGCTTGGGGCGTGGACAGCCAAGCCCAGGCCATGGAGTTGCACATCCCGGCCATCCATGGCCCTGGCAGCAGCCGCTTTTACTTTGTGGACCGCTGGCAAGAGTTTTCGATTTATGACGTCGATTTCAAGCCCATTCCCACGGTGGACCCGCACCCGCCCGCTTTGTCGGACATGGCGTATTTCGGGGTGGTTCAGTACATCGGTGCGGCCCGCAGCGCCGAGTGGCTGACCTACTTCGAGCACATGTTCGATTTCACCAGCATTCCTGACGACGAGCGCTTTGGCATCTTGCCCAAGGGCAAGCTGATGAAAAGCCCTTGTGGTACTTTTTTATGGCAGCTGATCGAGCCCGACCCGTGGATGGAGGCGGACGACAGCCCAGAATGTTTGCAGCGCATGGGCTTGCGTGTCTCGAACGTGGGGCAAGCCGTGGCGGTGTTGAAATCCCGTGGGGTTGAGTTTGTTGAATCCAGCCAGTTGCACCCGGAAGACCGGGGCGCTTTGACACGCGCCTGCCTGGGTTCCGTGGCCTTTGAACTCGTTCACCCCTGAAGGACGGCCGCGATGAACATGCTCGACGGATATGGGATGGACACCATCACCTTGGCAGGCAGTTTGGAGGCCAAGTTGGCCGCCATGAAAGACGCGGGTTTTTCACAGGTGATGCTGATGGCCCGCGATCTGGTCACCCACCCCGGTGGCGTGCCTGCGGCGGTGCAAGCGGTTTGCAGCAGTGGTCTGCGGCCCACGGGTTTTCAGGTGTTGCGCGATTTTGAAGGCCTGTCTGGTCATTTGCATGCCTACAAACTCGACATCGCCAAAGCCATGCTGAAGATGTGCGCGGCCACTGGGAGCAAGGTTTTGCTGGTGTGTTCGTCCACCTCGCGCCACGCCACCAGCGACTTGGACCAGATCGCGGCCGATTTGAAGAAGCTGGCCATGCTCGCCATTCCCTTGGGCATACAAGTGGCTTACGAGGCCTTGTCCTGGGGGCGTACCGTCAATGCCTTCAGCACCAGCTGGGACGTGGTTTGCCGGGCCGATTGCCCCAATTTGGGCATTGGGCTCGATTCGTTTCACATTTTTGCGGCCAACACGCCCTTGGACGCCATAGACGCACTGGACCCTTCAAAAATATTTTTGGTGCAGCTGTCTGATTTCATGTGGCAAGAAACGCCGACCTTTGAAGAGCGCATGACCACCGCCCGCACATTTCGTGTATTCCCTGGCGAGGGTGTGCACAGCGATGCTTTGGCCGACATGGTCTTGCGCCTGGACCGCTTGGGTTACCGGGGCGATTACAGCTTCGAAGTCTTCAACGACGATTACCAGCAACTGCCTTTGGCCACGGTGGTTGAACGGGCCCGCCAAAGTGCCCGCTGGCTGCACCAGTCGGTGCTGCACAAATCTGCGCCGCTGCCTGATTGGACGCGCACAACATGAGTGCTGTGGCCAGCTGCAGTGGCCTGTAACCGGGATTTGTGCGCGCTGTATTCGGGCTGCATTTGCGACGAGGGTGGAGCGAAGGCGGGCAATGTGCGGGATCAAAGCCGGGCCTGATCATGCGTGCAGACCCACTGGATAATGGGAGCCATTGCAGTTGAAAAAGCCCATGACCGATCGCCCTGAAAAGCCGCTTGAAACCCATTTGTCGGTCCTGAGTCTGACCACGCCCGTGGCCATGGGCTACATCCCTTTGGGCGCTGTGTTTGGCTTTTTGTTTGTGCAAGCGGGGGGCTCGGCTTGGCTGGCGATTTTGGCCAGTGTGGTGGTCTATGCCGGGGCGGCCCAGTACATGATGATTCCTATGCTGGCCGCTGGCTTGTCCGTGGGGGCCATCGCTTTGGCGACCTTGGTGATCAACCTGCGCCATGTTTTCTATGGCCTTTCCTTGCTGGACAAGTTGCCCCAGTCGCGGTGGCTCAAAACCTACTGTGTGTTTGGTTTGACCGATGAAACCTATTCGGTTTTGACCACACTGCCGGCCAACACCAGCGCCCGGCAAATGGCCTTGATCACCGGGCTGAACCAGGCGTGGTGGGTTTTGGGCACCAGCGTGGGGGCCTTGGCTGGCACACATGCCCAGTTGCGATTGACCGGCTTGGAGTTTGCGCTGACGGCGCTGTTTGCGGTGTTGGCCGTGGAGCAATGGCGCGCCAGCCAAAGTGCCGCGCCTTTGTGGATCGCATTGCTGGCCTATGCCGCCGCTTACGTGGCAGCGCCACAACACGCCTTGGTGGTGGCCATGGCGATCAGCGTGTTGGCTGGGGTTTTCTGGCCTGCGCCCAAGTCCAGCCAAGGGCCTGCACAGACCGACACTGACCGGGGGACGCCATGAACGATGCGCTGGGGGTTGCGGGGGCCATTGTGGCCATGGGCTTGGTCACCTTCGTGTTGCGCGGCTTGCCGTTTGTGGCTGCCAAATGGCTGCAAAAAAACAACCTGGTGATGCGGCTGGGGAAGTTTTTGCCCTTGGCCATCATGACGCTGCTCTTGGTACACGCCGTCATGGGGTCCGTCAATGCCCCTGGCCAAGGCCCTTGGCCCGAGTTGGTGTCGGTGGCCCTGTTGGTGGCCGTGCAGTGGCGCACACGCCACGCCCTGTTGAGCATGCTGGTGGGCGTGGGCTCTTATGTGCTGTTGAAAAATGGCTTGATTTAACCTTCTCTGCCCGCATCTGGCTTATGAGCAGGAATTGGCAGGCAGTCGGTGGCCTGCAAAGTCAATCGCCACGATGGGCAGGAGTCGCGCTGGCCCCGAAAGCTGGCAGCAAGCCAGGCCACCAACCCCCACTACACCTTTCGATACAGGCCCTCATGCATAGGCCATTTGACCTTAGAGCCAATGGTTTTTCCTCGGCCCTTGCTCCACCATGGGATCGAGCCGTCGCCTGGCTTTTTGCCTGGCGGCACTGCCGATTGGATGCAATGCGCCTTGGCGCGAGAAAGAATGAACATGTCCTACCCTGTGACCGACAGTGCACGTCAAAACAAGTTATTGGCCAGCATTCCGCTCAGCCACTATGCCCGCATGTCCGAGCATTTGAAAGCGGTGGAGCTGGTGGCCGGTGAGGTGCTTTTCGAGGCCAGTGAGCATTTGGATTTTGTTTATTTCCCGACCACCTGCACCACGTCCTTGATGTCGCACACGACCGACGGAGACAGCTCTGAATTGGCCATGACCGGGCGAGACGGTTTGGTGGGGGTGGGCTTGGTTTTGGGCAGTGGCTCGATGAACCACCGCGTGGTGGTGCAGTGCGCCGGTCAGGCCTACCGCATGCCCGCCGATGAGTTCCAGTCGGAACTGCTGCGATGCCGCGAGTTGCAGCAACTGGCCTTGTGCTATGTGCAGGCCTTGATCACGCAAATGTCGCAAAGCATTGTTTGCATTGGCCACCACACGGTCAGCGAACGGGTGAGTTTTTGGCTGTTGTTCAACCAAGATTTGGTGGGCAAAGACCAACTCAAGGTGACCCATGAAACCATTGCCAACATGTTGGGCGTGCGCCGCGAGTCGGTCACCCAAGCCTTGGGCAAATTGCAGTTGGCAGGGCTGGTGGCCAGTGGCCGTGGAAAGATCACCATCGTGGACCGCGATGGCTTGAAGGATGGCGTGTGCGAGTGCTTCTCTTTGGTGACCCAAGAAACCCGTCGCTTGTACGCCCGCTTAGGGACTGCCTCGGACCTGTCGCAAGACGGGCAGGGCGCGCAGGACATGTTGCTGGGGCGCGAATTTGCCATGTTGCAAAAATACCAAGATGCTTACGACTTCGCCCCGGTGGGCTTTGTGAGTCTGGACGAACAGGGCCGGGTGGTGCAAACCAATCTGGCCGGGGCGATCATGCTCGACATCCAGCGCTCGCAAGAGCAAACCCCTGAGTTTTCTGACTTCATCGCTTCTGCCGACCACGCGTCCTTTGTGGCCTTCCACCAAGAGGTGTTGAGTGGCAAGTGCCGTCGCCATTGCGAGCTGACCTTGTTGGCCACCCCCCACCGTTCGGCCATGGTCATCAGGGTGGACGCGACGTTGAACGAAATGGGCGACGAAAGCCGCTTGGTGATGATCGATGTCACTGAAGAGAAAAAATTGGCGGCCTTGGCCCTGATGCACGAGCGGCAGCAACAAGAGGTGTTGAGCCAGCAGCCTTACATGTTGTGGTTCAAAGACCAAGAGGGCCGCTTGATCTCCAGCAACTCCACCCTGGTGGATGACTGGAGCCACTTCACCACCGGTGCCGAGCTGGGCAACATCGACCTGCAAACACTGCCCCTGCCTTTCATCGGGCACGGCTACTCGGCCTGAGGGGTGCATGGCCGGGGCATTGAAGCGGGGCAGGAAATTTTTGCGCCGCTGGGTGTGCCATGCTGGCTAAGCGGTTGAGCGGGCCAAGCCCAAAAGCCGCTGGCCCACCCCTGGTTTTGATGGTGTTACAAGTCAAGCGGCCAGATCGCTGAGAATGGGCGGGTTGTTTTTTTCCAAAGTCCGCAGCATGAATTTGGGCCTTTTCCCGCGCTGGCAGCGTTGGGCGTTGTTTTTTCTACTCGGCTTGGCGCTGCTGTGGGCGCTGGCCTGGGCGTTCATGGGGGCCGTGTTGCCACGCTGGGTGCATGGGCAAATCGAAAAACAGGGCTTGCAAAGGCTTGGCCGTGTGGTCACCGTGGAGCAGGTGGTCTTCCAACCCGGATCTTTGCATTTGCATGTGCGCGGCTTGCGGGTGGGCAAAGCGGGTGCGCAGGCCCCCTTGACCGAGCCGCAATTGCGCGTTGACGAGATCGAGGTCGATGCCGCCTTGAAGTCATTGTGGCTGTGGGCACCGGTGGCCGATGCGATGGCGCTGCGCGGTGTGCAACTGAATTTGACGCATTTGGGCCAAGGGCGTTTTGACACAGACGATGTCATGCAGCGCTTGAGCGACCAGCCCCAATCACCAAGCGGTTTTCCACGCATGGCCTTGTCCAACATCCAAATCCGAGGTGGCGGCGTCCAATTGCGCGACGCAGCGCAATCGCTGAGCCATGCTGTGACCGATTTGCAGTTGGACCTGCCCTTTTTGAGCAACATCGGCAACGCGCCTGCTCAGATGACCCAGCCGCAGCTGTCTTTCAAACTCAATGGGGTGGGTTTTGAGGCCCAGGCCCAGGCCATGCCCTTTGCCGCAGACCGAAAATCGCAGGCGCGTTTGCAGGTGAAAGGCCTGAACCTGGCCCCTTATTTGCCTTACTTGCCAGCAACTTGGCCAGTGCGTTTGCTGCAGGGGCAATTGCAAGCGGATTTGAAGTTCGATTTTGAATCGCAAAAGACCGCCCAATGGGAGGTCTCCGGGCACGTGGCCTTGGCCGGCTTAAAGCTCGATGAGAAGACCGAAGATTCAACCAGCTTGCCCTTGCTCAGCTTGGGTGCCATGGAAGTCAAACTGGACAGCTGGCGGCCTTTAGAGGGGCGTCTTGAAATCGGCCATCTCTTGTTCAAGCAAGCCGAGGTCCATCTGCGGCGCGATCGGGCCGGCCTGCTCAACCTGGTCCGCTTGCAGGGCTTTTTCTTGCCGCCCAATCCACCCAGTCCAGCCCCACAGGCGGGAGCGGCGCTTTACGCCGTGAAGCGTTTGAACCTCTCGCAAGGCCAAGTGCATTGGGACGACGCCAGCACACCGGTGCCCGTCACCTTGCAGTTAAGCGACATCGCCCTGCAAAGCGACGCCTGGCAGTGGCCTGCTGCGCAAACAGCCACCTTCAATGGCCAGGCCAAACTGGGCAGCGCCAAGCTGTCGTGGCGTGGGCAGACCGATTTGAAAAACGCCCAACTTCAACTGCAGCTCCAGGATTTGCCCCTGCAGCCGCTGGCTCCTTATTGGGCCGGGCATTTTGTGGCACCGTTGACGGGCCTGGCATCGGCCGAAGTGGACCTGGATTGGCGGGCCCCACAGGGACAAAAACCATCCCACTGGCGGCTGCTGGCTCCACAAGTGCATCTGGCCCAATTGGCCGTGGGCACGCCCGGCGACCCCGAGTTGAGCTGGGCCAACTTGGCTTTGGAGCAACTGGAGGTGGATGGTTTGGCGCGCCAAGTCCGCTTGGGGCGAGTGGCCTTGAGCAGCCCTTCGGTGAAACTCTCGCGCAGCACCGACGGCCGATGGATGGTGCAAAACTGGCTGCCCGAGGTCAAACCCCGCAGCTCGGAGCCCTCCACCAAGGCCAGCCCTTGGCGCCTGGCGGTGCAAAAAGTGCTCATCGACAAGGGCCAATGGGCACTGGACGACCACGCCGCACCCACCCGGGTGCAATGGAAGGCGCAGGACATCCAACTCAGCGCTGGCCCCGGGTCCTGGCCCGCTCAGGCCCAAGCCATGACCCCCATTCAATTGGACTTGCGCACAGGCACGGCACGCCGCAGCACGCGGCAGTTGGGGTTCAAGGGCGCATTTCAGTTGCCAGGGCTGCAGGGCGCGCCCGACCCGGCCCTGCCCTTGCGCCTCAAGGGGCAGCTGGATGTGATGCGTTTTCCGGTTCACCTGTTCGCCCCTTACGGGGCCCATCTCTTGCCTGTTGCATTGAAAAGAGCCGACCTCAGTTATGCCGGTTCGCTCGATCTGTCATGGCCTGAAAGCGGTTTGGCTTTGGGCATGCAAGGCCATGCATCGGTGAACAAGCTGCATCTCGATGCCTTGCCCGGGCAGGCCTTGCTGGAGGTGGAGGCCTTGAGCGTGAAAGGCCTCGATCTGGCCGTGGCGTCGGGGGCCTTGACGCACTTGGCCTTTTCAGAAAGCGTGTTCAATGACTTTTTTGCCCGTGTGGACATTGACCCCAGGGGGCAACTCAATTGGCAAAAATGGCTCAAGCCATCCCCGGCCAGTGGGCCGACTTCTGCCCTTGCAGCTGGGCCCGTGCTGTCTTTGGGGCCAGTGGCTTTGGTCAATGGCCGGGTGTCTTTCTCCGACCATTTCATCCAGCCCCCTTATTCCGCCGAAGTCAGCGATTTGGCCGGCACTTTGGGGGCGTTTTCCAACCGCAGCGCAAATGACCACAAGTCCGGTATGGCCGAGTTGAATTTGCGCGGCCGGGTGGCAGGCTCGGGCACTCTGGAAGTCACCGGGCGCATCAACCCCTTGAGCAGCCCGGTGACCCTGACGGTGCAAGGGCGGGTGAGCGATCTGGAGTTGCCTCAGCTGTCCACCTACAGCGCCAAATACACGGGCTACGGCATCGAGCGGGGCAAGCTTTCGGCAAAGGTGGATTACCGCATCGATGGCAAGGGGCAACTGCAGGCGACGCACCAGATCACCCTTGACCAGTTGGTTTTTGGTGAACCCTCGGGCAGCCAGAACGCCCCCAATTTGCCCATCAAGCTGGCCGCCGCTTTGTTGGCCGATCGCGATGGGGTGATCCAACTGCAGTTGCCCGTCAGTGGCTCCATCAATGACCCGGATTTCAGCATCGCTCAAATTGTCTGGAAGCTGACCTTGAACCTGATTGGCAAGGCCATCCTCTCCCCCTTCGGTCTTTTGAGCGGCATTTTTTCCAGCGACGAGCAGTTGCAGCAGATTGTTTTTCTGCCTGGCAGTGCCGATTTGCAGGCGGCCGCTCTTGGCAAACTCGACAGCGTGGCCAAGTTGTTGGCCGACAAGCCCACGCTGAGATTGACCATTGAAGGGCAGGCCGATTTGCAGACCGAGCGAGAGGCCCTGCGGCGCGCCAAACTGAACGACTTGTTGCTGGATGAAAAGCGCCGACGTGCATCGCGCAGTGGGCCCGCTGCAAAGGGGCTGACCACGGGCCAAGACGAGGCGCAAGAACACGCGGCCTTGATCAGGGCGGCGTACCGGCGTTCATCGGTCCCCAAGCCCAGCAATTTGCTGGGGGCAGAAAAAAACCTGGCCACAGCCGACATGGAGGCTTTGCTGTTGGCGTCGATTGCGATTGACCAGACCGACATGCAGGCCTTGGCACAAAGCCGAGCCCAGCAAGTCAGAGACAGCTTGGTGACGGCCAAGGTCCCTCAGGCGCAGCTGTTTTTGGGCGCGCCCGTGCTGTCCCAGCCCCCGCCCGCCCAGCCCTTTGTGCCGCAGGTGAATTTGCGCCTCTCCACCCGTTAAGAGCGTCTAAGATACGCGGTATGAAAAACCGACAAATCGCCCAATTCAAAGTCAGCGCCATCGGCCTGGGTTGCATGAACCTGAGCCATGCCTATGGCCCGCCCATCTCGGACGAGCAGGCCGAGCGCGTGTTGCTCACCGCCCTTGACCAAGGCGTGACCCTGTTTGACACCGCCGCCTTGTATGGCTTTGGGGCCAACGAAACCTTGCTGGGCAAAGTCCTCAAACCACACCGTCAAAAGTTCACCTTGGCCAGCAAATGCGGCATGCAAGGGGTGGACCCGGGTGATGGCAAAGTGGTGCGCGTCATCGATGGCCGACCCGCGACACTTCGCCAAACCTGCGAAGACGCGCTGCGGCGGCTGCAAACCGATGTGATCGACCTGTATTACCTGCACCGCTGGGACAAGCAGGTGCCCATCGAAGACAGCGTCGGGGCTTTGAGTGACCTGGTGCGCCAGGGCAAGATCCAGACCTTGGGCTTGTCCGAAGTCTCGGCCACCACCTTGCGCAAAGCCCATGCGGTGCACCCGATTGCCGCGGTGCAGACCGAGTATTCCCTGTGGACGCGCAACCCCGAAATCGCGGTGCTGCAAGCCTGCCGTGAACTGGGCGTGGCCTTTGTGGCTTTCAGCCCGGTGGCGCGTGGGTTTTTGTGTGGCCAAGCGCTGGACGTTGCCAACTTGGATGCCAAAGACATTCGCCGCAACATGCCCCGGTTCAGCCCAGAGCACCATCGTGCCAACATGAAGCTGTTGCCAGCCTACCATGCCTTGGCGCAAGAGGCCGACTGCAGCCCCTCGCAATTGGCGCTGGCTTGGTTGCTGCACAAGGGCGAAGACATCATCCCCATTCCCGGCACCACGTCGGTGGCGCACCTGTTGGACGATTTGGCCGCAGGCGAGCTGCGCTTGAGCGCTGAGTTGATGGCCAAGGCAGAGGCCTTGATCAACCAGAACACCGTTTCGGGCAACCGCTACAACGACCAGTCCAACCGCGAGGTCGACACCGAGGTGTTCGCCTGAACACCCCGGCTGCGCCGGGCTCAACCCCTCAGGCGTCGGGTTGCGCCATGGGGGCGGCTTGGCTGAAGGCCGGCAATTCGGCGCAGGCCTGGTCGATGGCACTGATCAGCGGCCAGCGGCCCATGTCGACGTTGAAGCGCCGTGCGCTCTCCACTTGGGGAATCAGGTACACATCGGCCAGGCTGGGCGCATCGCCGCAGCTGAAACGGCCGCGTTGTGTGTCGGTGGCCAGCAGCGCTTCGTAGGCATCAAAGCCGGCGCTGATCCAGGTGCCGCACCAGGCATTGATGGCCGCCTCATTGGCACCAAACTGTTTGCGCAGGGTTTGCAACACCCGGCGGTTGTTGAGCGGGTGAATGTCGCAGCCCACCATGGCCGCCAGCGCACGCACACGGGCGCGGCCATCGGCGTCTGAAGGCAACAAGGCGGGTGTGGGGTATTTTTCTTCCAGCCATTCGATGATGGCGGGTGACTGGATCATCACCTGCTCGCCAGTGTCGAGCACCGGCACCATCTGCTGCGGGTTGACCGATTTGAAGGGCGCTTCTTGTTGCGCATCCACCCGCAAATCCACCGCCACATAGTCGGTGCTGATGCCTTTGAGGTTCAGGGCAATGCGCAGGCGGTGTGAGGTGCCGCTTCTGAAAAAACTGTAAAGCTTCATGGGGTGTCCTGTTCGGTAGCGGGCAGGCGCAAGGGCTTGGCACCTGCCCAAGCCTGCATTATTGAGCAGCGCCAATCGTCAATTCAATCTCGGCCACGCCGTCCACGCGGCCGGTGATCTTGTCGCCGGGCAGCACCGCGCCCACCCCTTCAGGCGTGCCGGTGTAGATCAAATCGCCAGGTTGCAGGTGGTAGTAGGTGGACAGGTCGGCGATGATTTCGCGGATGTTCCAGATCAGCTTTTCCACGTTGGAAGACTGCTTGCTTGCGCCGTTGACCTCCAGGTCGATGGCGGCGTTTTCGATGACCACACCAGGCATGTGCACGATCTCGCTGCAAACCGCGCCTTGCTCGAAATCCTTGCCCGTGTCCCAAGGCCGGCCCTTGTCGCGTGCCACCAGTTGCAGGTCACGGCGCGTCATGTCCAGACCTGCCGCGTAGCCGTACACCAGCTCATGGGCATTGGCCTCGCTCACGCGGAAACCGGCCTTGCCAATCACCAGCACCAGTTCCATTTCGAAGTGGTAATTGCTGGTGCGCGGTGGATAGGCCACGGTCTGGCCACTGTGAACCAGCGTTTGGGGCGACTTGGTGAAGTAAAAAGCCTGCTCCACGCTTTTGTCTACAGGCCGGCCCATCTCGATGGCGTGCGCATGGTAGTTGCGGCCCACACAAAAAATGCGGTTGATGGGCAAGCGTGCGCTTTGGCCACGAACAGCCAGGGATTGGATGGGTGGAGGGGTGAAGAGGTAAGTGGTCATGAAGTTTTTAAAAGTTGAGAACAAATCGAAATACGCTCGCCATCAGACACCGCAGACGATTGTGTTGCCTCGGTGATCGCTTGCAGGCAAGCGCCTACAGGGAAGCGCTGTGTTTATGTTGCATGTAGGAGCCAGCCTGCTGGCGATTCAGCCTCGGTTTTCATACACGCCCAGTTTGCGGTGCAGAGGGGATTCGTCGGCGATGAAAAGGAAGGCCGGTTGGCTGGGGTTGGGGTTTTTCAGGGTCACGGCTTCGTAGCCCGGTGCACAGCAGGTGTCGGCTTCCACCATGTCGAAAATGCTGCTCACGATGTGTGCTTGCACTGCGCCTTCGATCACATGGAAGACCTGTGCGGGTGACCGTGCAGGCAGACGCAAGCTTTGGCCTGGGCGCAGCATCAGCGCGTAAAAACCCAAAATGTTTTCGGCATCGCCACCGGTTTCGGGGTTGGTGTAGGTGACTTGCACTTGCTCCAAAGCACTGTCATCGGCCGCCAGGGATTGCAAGGCGGCCTTGGCGTCTTGCCAGGCGTAGCGCAGCATGGGGTAGGCCTTCTTGCTGCGTTCAAACCCATGCGAGGGCACCACGCCGCCGCGCGCATATTGCTTGTCGCCTTGCCCAGGCACCACGGCCTGGCGCTCGCCGTTGATGTGGTAGCTGGTCTCCATGTAATACACCAGGGGCAGGTCCAGCACGTCCAGCCAGATCACCGGCTCGTTGCCGTCGTGGCCGTGTTCATGCCACAAGCCGGTGGGGGTGAGGATCAGGTCGCCACGGCTCATGGGGCATTTTTCGCCGTCCACCGTGGTCCAGGCCCCAACGCCTTCCACCACCATGCGCACGGCATTGGGGGTGTGGCGGTGGCTGGGGGCCCACTCGCCGGGCATCAGCAGTTGCATGCCCAGGTAGATGGCGGCGCTGGCTTGCATTTTGTCCAGGCCGTGGCCGGGGTTGGCCAGCACCAGCACGCGGCGCTCGGCTTTTTCAATGGGCGTCAATTCCCCGGCTTTGAGCAGCAAGGGCTTGATGTCTTGGTAAGCCCAGCAGGTGGGCTGGGTTTGCCGGGTCGGCACTTTGGGCGGCAACACCCCGCGCAAGCTGGGCCACAGGGGCACCAGGTTCTGGTCACGCAGCGCCTGCACATAGTCTTTGGGCAGGTCTTCGATTCGGCCGAGGTCGTTCATGGGGGTCTCCTTGGGGTCAGTTGTGCTTTGCGGCGTCCAGGCAATTGCCCACGTTCCAGCCGTAAAGCCATGCCACTGCATCATAGAAGCGTTCGGGTGATCGGCCGCGCCACAGGTCATTGCGCACCAGGCGCTCCACGCCTTTGGCATGGTAAATACGACCCATCTCGCGGCTGGACAAAACGATGCGGGCGGTGCGCGCCACGCGCGCGCGCTGGTAGGTGTCCAGGGCCAGGCGCCAGTCGTTGTGGTGTGTGCGCAGGGCTTCGCCCAAAGTCACGGCGTCTTCAATCGCCATGCAAGCGCCTTGGGCCATGTACTGGGTGGTGGGGTGTGCGGCGTCGCCCAACAAAGTCACGCGGCCGTAGGTCCACTGGCCAATCGGCTCGCGGTCGGCGGTGGCCCAGCGCTTCCAGGTTTTGGGCAGGTCAATCAATTGGCGCGCTCTGGGGCAAATGCCTTGGAAGTAGCTTTGCACTTCTTCTTTGCTGCCTTCGGTCACGCCCCATTCTTCTTGCTGGCGGCTGTGAAAGGTCACCACCACGTTGTATTGCTCACCGCCCCGCAGGGGGTAATGCACCAGGTGGCAGTTGGGCCCGACCCATATGGACGCCGCGTTCCATTGCAGATCGACGGGGAAGTCCTTTTTTTCGACCACGGCGCGGTAAACCACATGGCCGGTGACGCGGGCTGGGTCACCCACAAATTGCGCACGCACGACGGACTTCACGCCATCCGCGCCAATCAGCGCAGCGCCATGGTGGGCCTTGCCGTGTTGGTCCCAGACGGTTACGCTGTGGGCATCTTGCGCGATGCGCGCCACGCGGGTGCTGGTGTGAAAAGCCACTTGGCCAGTCTCTTGCGCGCCTTCGAGCAAGGACAAATGCACATCGGCGCGGTGGATCACGGCATAAGGGTTGCCAAAGCGCTGGCGAAACTTCTCGTCGGTTGGGATTTTCCCGACTTGGTATTCGTCTACCGCGTCGTGCATCACCATGAAGTCGGTATAAACCGCCCGCGCGCGGGCTTTGTCGCCAACGCCCAGAGCGTCAAAGGCGTGAAAAGCATTGGGGCCAAGCTGCATGCCGGCACCGATTTCACCGATCTCGGGGGCCTGTTCCAGCACGGTGACTTGAAACCCCTGGCGCACCAACGCCAAGGCCGCCGCCAGGCCGCCAATGCCACCGCCAGCGACGATGACGGGAAGAGGATCTTGTTCGGTTCGCATGGCTTGGCTTTCAGAAGCGGTGAAACAGGGGACAACTTATTGCTAAGTATACTTATCAAATGCCGGTTTGAACAGCCAGTCGTATCTTTGAGCAGGTAAAAAGACTGCATGCTGGCGAAGCGTTTGTTTGCGGTCCGCGAATGATCGCTTGCAGGCAAGCTCCTACAGGGGAGTGGTGAATCTGTGTTTTTGTAGGAGCCAGCCTGCTGGCGAAGTGTTTGTTTGCGGTCAGCGAATGATCGCTTGCAGGCAAGCTCCTACAAGGGAGCGGTGCGTTTGGTTATTTTGTAGGAGCCAGCCTGCTGGCGAATTGGTTGTTTGCGGTTCACGAATGATCGCTTGCAGGCAAACTCCTACAGGGGAGCGGTGAATCCGTGTATTTGTAGGAGCCAGCCTGCTGGCGAAGTGTTTGTTTGCGGCTCACGGGCCATTGCTTGCAGACAAGCGCAAACAAGGCAGTGAAGCGGTGTTTTTGAATCACTTCACAATCGGCTTAAAATTAACCGACCGCTCGGTTGGTTAATGTCATGACCCCGTCTTTGGCCTTGCACCGCCGGATTTTTTGTTTTTTCAAGGAAAACGCCCCATGTCTGCAGTCCTGCAAAGTTTCATCGCTGGCCAATGGTTAGGCCAACAAGGCGCGCAAGCCCTGCGCAGCGCCGTCAACGGCCAAACGCTCTACCACACCCATGCCGAGGCCATTGATTTTGGGGATGCTGTGCACCACGCTCGCGCGGTGGGTTTGCCCAATCTGATGAAGCTGGATTTTCAGGAGCGGGCCCAGCGATTGAAGGCCTTGGCCAAATACCTGGGTGAGCACAAAGAGCAGCTGTACGCCATCTCGGCGCATACGGGAGCGACCCGGGCAGACAGCTGGGTGGACATCGAAGGCGGCGCGGGCACCTTGTTCGCTTACGCCGCCATGGGCAGCAACGAGCTGCCCAGTGGCAACCTGATCCACGAAGGCCCGGCTTTTGCCTTGGGCAAAAAAGGCGGATTTGCTGGCACCCACATTCTGGTGCCGCGTGGCGGCATTGCGGTGCACATCAACGCCTTCAACTTCCCGATTTGGGGTCTGCTTGAAAAATTCGCCCCCAGCTTTTTGGCGGGCATGCCCTGCATTGGCAAACCTGCCAGCGCCACCAGTTACCTGACCGAGGCCATGCTGCGCCTGGTTGAGCAGTCGGGCATCTTGCCTGCGGGTGCCTTGCAGTTGGTGATCGGCTCCACGGGAGATCTGCTGGACCGCTTGAACGGCCAAGACGTGGTCAGCTTCACCGGCTCGGCCAACACCGCCGCCATGCTGCGCGTGCACCCCAATCTGGTCAAACACAGCATTCCCTTCAACGCCGAGGCCGACTCGCTCAATTGCGCCATCCTCGCGCCCGATGTGTCGCCCGACGACGAAGAGTTTGATTTGTTCGTGAAAGAAGTCGCCCGCGAGATGACCGCCAAAGCAGGGCAAAAGTGCACCGCCATACGCCGCGCCATGGTGCCGCGCCAGCACCTGGATGCCGTGGTGGACAAGCTCAGGGCCCGCTTGGCCAAAGTGGTGGTGGGTGACCCCTCGCTCGAAGGCGTGAAGATGGGGGCCTTGGCCTCGCACGCGCAGCAGGCCGATGTGGCCGAACGCGTGGCCTTGCTGCGCCAAAGCGCCGAGCTGGTGTTTGGCGGGGACGCTGATTTTTCACCGCAGGGCGAAGGCGCGGCCCAAGGCGCGTTCTTCCAACCGACCTTGCTGCTTTGCCAAAAGCCAATGCAAACCGACAGCGTGCACGATGTGGAAGCCTTTGGCCCCGTGAGCACCCTCATGCCTTACGACGGCATGGAAGAGGCCTTGCAACTGGCCGCGCGCGGGCTGGGCAGTTTGGTGGGCACACTGGTCACCCATGACCCGAAAATGGCCGCCCGCATGATTCCCGTGGCCGCCGCTTTGCATGGCCGTTTGCATATTCTTGACCGTGAATCGGCGGTCGAATCCACCGGCCATGGCTCACCGCTGCCTTCACTCAAACACGGTGGCCCGGGCCGCGCAGGCGGGGGTGAGGAACTGGGCGGCATGCGCGCGGTCAAGCACCTGATGCAGCGCACCGCGCTGCAAGGCAGCCCCAGCATGATCGCCGCCGTCACTGGTGAGTACATGCGTGGTGCCCAGCTGATCGAAACCGAAGTTCACCCCTTCCGCCGTTACTTTGAAGACCTGCAAATCGGCGAAAGCCTGCTGACCCACCGACGCACCGTGGGCGAGGCCGACATCGTGGCCTTTGGCGGCCTGTCGGGTGACTATTTCTACATGCACTTTGACGAGATCGCGGCCAAAGAGTCGCCTTTTGGTAAGCGCATCGCGCACGGTTACTTTGTGTTGTCAGCCGCTGCGGGCTTGTTTGTCTCGCCCGCGCCCGGACCGGTGCTGGCCAACTACGGCCTGGACACCCTGCGCTTCGTCAAACCCGTGGGCATTGGCGACACCATCCAGGCCCGCCTGACCGCCAAACGCAAAATCGACCGCCAAAAAAAGGATGCGAACGGTGTGGGCCAAGGCGTGGTGGCCTGGGATGTGGAAGTCACCAACCAACTGGGCGAAGTGGTGGCCAGCTACGACATCTTGACCTTGGTGGCCAAAAAGGGCTCGCTCCCCTTGCCAGCAGGCGCTGCATGAACTGGTACGACCGGGTGGTGTTGCCCTGCATGATCGACATCGCCTGTGGTCTGCCCATGGTGCAAAAGCAGCGTCGCCAACTGCTGCCCCAAGCCCAGGGCCGGGTGCTGGAGGTGGGCATGGGCACAGGCCGCAACCTGCCGTTTTACGACCGCAGCCGAGTGACCCGCCTGGTGGGCGTGGAGCCCGCCATGCAAATGCACCGCCTGGCCCAAATGCGCAGCCAAGCGGCGGGCATCGAGGTTGAGATGATGGGTCTGTCGGCCGAACAACTGCCCACAGCCGATGCCAGCTTTGACACCGTTGTCTGCACCTACACCCTGTGCAGCATTCCCGATGCGCTGCAAGCCCTGCGCGAAATGCGCCGGGTATTGGTGCCCGGGGGCCAGCTGCTGTTTTGCGAGCATGGGCGTGCACCCGACAAAAGCGTGCGCCTTTGGCAAGCGCGGCTGCAACCCTTTTGGGGCCCGCTGGCTGGCGGCTGCCATTTAGGGCGTGACATCCCGGCCTTGCTGCAAGAGGCGGGTTTTGTCGCCACCACCCAGGCGGCGTATTTGCCCGGGCCACGCCCGATGGCGTTTCATTACTGGGGCCAAGCCCATGCTGACTGAGGCGACCCGTGCAGGGATAATCGGCGCATGAGATCCCCCATTGCCGTCGTTGACGTTGACCGCTGCGAAACCTGGACCCGCTACAAAAACGGCTTGTGCGACAGCTGTGCGGCCAATTGCTGCACCATGCCGGTCGAGGTCAAGCTGGCCGATTTGGTCCGTTTGGGCCTGGTTGACCCGTTTGAGGCCGAACACGAAGACCCCAAGCACATCGCCAAGCGCTTGACCAAAGCCGGGCAGATTGAGCACTTCAACTTCAAAAACAGCATCTTCAGCCTGGCCCGCCGCGCCAGTGGCGACTGCCAGTTTTTGGACGCCAAGACCCGCCGCTGCACGGTCTATGAAAAGCGGCCCAACACCTGTCGCTTGCACCCTCAAGTGGGGCCTCGCCCCAACCACTGCCCTTACGGCAACAAAGCGCAGTCGCGCTGAGCCTTAATCCGGCAGTTGGGCACGCCGAGGGGCTGACGAAGCAGGTCTCTGGCTAGGCGCGAGTGCCCCCCGGACTGCCTGTCCGGGGGGTGCGAGCAACAACGCCAGAGGCCTGAAGCGGCAGACCTGCGGCCGTGCAGCGTTTCACCCATGAGGTGAAGACCGTCGGGGGCGCAAGTGTTTGATTCATCAAGTGTTTAAAGCGCAAGCAAGCGGCCAACTGCCGGGTTAAGGCTGAGTGGCCATCAAAAAAGCCTTCTTGCTTTGCAGCAAGAAGGCGGGTCTTGGCCTGCGGCCGTTTACATGGTGTCGATGAAGCTGCGCAGCTTGTCTGAGCGGCTGGGGTGCTTGAGCTTGCGCAGCGCCTTGGCCTCGATCTGGCGGATGCGTTCGCGCGTCACGTCAAACTGCTTGCCCACTTCTTCCAAGGTGTGGTCGGTGGACATCTCGATGCCAAAACGCATGCGCAGCACTTTGGCCTCGCGTGGGGTCAGGCTGTCCAAAATGTCTTTGACCACGTCGCGCAGGCCCGCTTGCAAGGCCGCGTCGATGGGCGCGGTGTGTGTGCTGTCTTCGATGAAGTCGCCCAGGTGGCTGTCGTCGTCGTCACCAATCGGCGTTTCCATGGAGATCGGCTCTTTGGCGATCTTCATGATCTTGCGGATCTTGTCTTCCGGGATTTCCATCTTCTCGGCCAGGATGGAGGCATCGGGCTCAAAACCAAACTCCTGCAAGTGCTGGCGCGAGATGCGGTTCATCTTGTTGATGGTCTCGATCATGTGCACCGGGATGCGGATGGTGCGGGCCTGGTCGGCAATCGAGCGGGTGATGGCCTGGCGAATCCACCAAGTGGCATAGGTCGAGAACTTGTAGCCCCGGCGGTATTCGAATTTGTCCACGGCCTTCATCAAGCCGATGTTGCCTTCTTGGATCAAGTCCAGGAACTGCAAACCGCGGTTGGTGTATTTCTTGGCGATCGAGATGACCAAGCGCAAGTTGGCCTCGATCATTTCTTTCTTGGCATCGCGTGATGAGCGCTCCCCGCTGTTCATGCGTTTGTTGATGTCCTTGAGCTCGTCAAGCGGCACAACCACTTGCGATTGCAAATCGATCAGCTTTTGTTGCAGGTCTTGCACCGGCGGAATGTTGCGCGCCATGACGGCGCTCCAGCTCTTGCCGGCCGCGGCTTGTTTTTCAATCCATTGAAGGTTGAGCAACTGTGATTCCACGCGCTTGCCGTTTTTGTCACGCCCCGTGAAGTCGGCAATGAAGTGGTCTTGGGGGTAACCGCATTTGTCCACAATGATGCGGCGCAATTCACGCTCTTTTTTGCGCACATCGTCGACTTGGCCGCGCACCATGTCGCAGAGTTTTTCGATGGTTTTGGCGGTAAAGCGGATGGTCATCAGCTCTTCAGACAAAAGCGTTTGCACTTTCACATAGGCCGGGCTGCCCCAGCCTTCTTTGTCATAGACCTTGTGGACTTTTTCGAAGTACTCGGTGATGCGGTCAAAGCGTTCGAGGGCCTGGTTTTTCAGCTCTTCGAGCTTTTTGGTCAGGGCTTTGGAGCCGCCTTTGCCGTCGTCGTCGTCGGCTTCGTCGAATTCGTCAAAGTCTTCCTCGGCCACATAGTCGTCGGCTTCGTTCAAATTGGCGAAACCATCGACCACGGTCGAAATCACCACCTTGCCTTCGCGGATTTCAGAGGCCAAGCGCAAAATTTCGGCGATGGTGGCGGGCGAGGCGCTGATGGCGGCCATCATGTCCATCAAGCCGCCTTCAATGCGCTTGGCGATCTCGATCTCGCCTTCGCGCGTCAAGAGCTCCACCGTGCCCATTTCGCGCATGTACATGCGCACCGGGTCTGTGGTGCGGCCAAATTCGCTGTCCACGGTGGACAGGGCCGCTTCAGCGGCTTCTTCGGCTTCTTCTTCGGTCGAGCCGGTGGGGGCGTTGTCCGTGATGATCAGGCTTTCGGCATCGGGCGTTTGCTCGTACACCGCGACACCCAGATCGTTCAGGGTGGCGATCACCACTTCCAGGGTTTCGGCATCGACCAGCTTGTCGGGCAAGTGGTCGCTGATTTCGCCATTGGTCAGGTAGCCACGGGTTTTGCCCAGCTTGATCAATGCCTTGAGTCGGTCACGGCGCTGCTTCATTTCTGCTTCGGTCAGGACAGTCTCGTCCAGGCCAAATTCTTTCATCAAGGCACGCTCTTTGGCCTTGCTGATCTTCATGCGCAGGGGTTTGACCTTTTCGGCCGTCTCCGAGCCCGCCTCTACCACCGGTTCGGTTTCGAGGTCGGCCTCAAGTTCGAGTTCATCTTCAAAACTGGGCTCGGCGATGCTGCCTTTTTTCTTGGGGCCGCGTTTGGCACCCGTCACCAGCTTCTTGGCATCGGGCTTGGCGGCTGCAGCCGCAACAGGGGCTTTGGCTTTGGTGGGTTTCGCGGTTTTGGTCACTTGCACCTCGGCCGCAGGGGCTTTGGCGGCGGGTTTTTTCTCAACAACTTCGGTTTTCTTGGCGGGCACGGGGGCGGCTTTCTTCTCGGACTTGGCAGGGGTCGCTTTGGGGGCAGTGGCTTTGACCGGGACGGTGACGGCTTTGGCTGCCGGTTTGGCAGGCGCTTTGGCAGTCAGCGGGCTGCTTGCTTTGGCTTTGGCGACAGGCGCGGGGGCTTTTTTGGCAACAGCGGGTTTGGCAACGCTTTTGGATTGGACGGGGGCCTGGGCAGGCTTCTTCGACTTTTGAGCAGGCATGGTCACCTCGGGACATCAAAACAGACAAGGAAACGGACACAGTCAGCGCCAAATACATCCCGGCGCGGGCTTGTAGGACGCAGATCAACACCTTATATGGGCGTTGAATCTGCAATGGCAAGATGGGGGGGCGAACATTTGGAGTGCAGTCCTTGCGGAACGGTGACCTGCCCGCATGGGGGCGCCCGCTTTGATGGCGGTGGTCTAGCCGGAGGTGCTGCTGTCGCTCTTGCCGAAGGGGTGGATTATACCCAAAAACCGGGGCTTTGGCGCGGTCTGCGGCCGGCTGTTCATCGGTTGACAGGGCGAATGGCGCTTTTGGGCCTGAAGGCTTTGCACACCGCGTCGCGTGTTTGCATGTAAGGCCCGCCAATCAAATCCACGCAGTAGGGCACGGCGGCAAAAATGCCATGCACCAGCTGCTTGCCATGGGCATCCTTCAGGCCTTCCAGGGTCTCGGCAATGGACTTGGGTTGCCCAGGCAGGTTGATGATCAGGCATTGGCCACGGACCACGGCGACTTGGCGCGACAAAATCGCCGTCGGCACAAATTGCAGGCTGATTTGGCGCATTTGCTCGCCAAAACCGGGCATTTCCTTGTCTGCCACGGCCAAGGTCGCCTCGGGCGTGACATCGCGCAAGGCCGGGCCGGTGCCGCCGGTGGTCAGCACCAAGCAGCAACCGGCATCCGCCAGTTCAATCAAGGCGGCGCTGATGCGTTCTTTCTCGTCCGCAATCAAGCGGGTCTCCAACTGGAGCGGGTTGAGCAGGGCGCGGCCTAACCAGTCTTGCAAAGCGGGCAGGCCTTTGTCTTCGTAAACCCCGGTGCTGGCGCGGTCGCTGATCGACACCAGGCCAATGCGCACGGCTTCGTGGGTCAAGGCCTGCTCGGCATGGTCTGCAGGTGCGGCCTTGGAGTTTGGCGAATGGCCTTCAGTCATCGTGGGCCTCCTCGGGTTCCTCGTCCATTTGGCCGTCGCTCAGGACGCTGCGCACAAATTTGAACAACTCGCGGTAAGAACGGCTTTGGCGGGGGGCCAGTCCTTGCGAGACGGCGGCATTGCTCACCGGCACCGCGTCTTTGCGGGCTTGGCGCACCAAGGCACGCAAGGACTGGGTGTCGGTTTGGGGGTGCAGTGCGATCCAGTCGCTCAGCGCCGCATCGTCTGCCATTAAGCGGTCACGCCAGATCTCGGCCAGGTGCAGGGCTTGTGTGTCTTTGGCGCTGCCCAGGCGCTGGATGTCCAGCGCTTCGCGCACGGATTGCAAGGTTTCGGGGCTGAGCAGGCGCATTTGCTTGCCAATGAATTGCATCTGGCGGCGCTTGCCCTCGAAATTGGTGATGCGGTTGGCCTCGGCCAAGCCATCGGCCAGTTTGTCGGGCAGGTTCAAACCCGCCATCAGGTCGCGGCGCAAGGTCAGCAGTTGGGTGCCCAGGGCTTGCAACTCGGTGCTTTCGCGCTTGAGTTCGGTTCTGCTGGGGCCTTCCAGACCCCCCTTGAGTTCGCGTTTGTACTCCAGGTCCAACTCGCTGCCTTCGGCAACAAATTGACCGCGGACGAAATAGCCTTTTTTGGGTTTACGGGACATGACTGAGGGAACTCGTTCTCAAGGACAGCGCACAGGCTGGGTGGCAAGTATCATAGCGGCCAAGCCAAACGCCCCCGTGGCCAT
>CAMCNQ010000015.1 GCA_945875955.1 Limnohabitans sp. Rim8
TGGCCTTTGGATCGGTCTCTACAAAGCGGCGGTACTCAGCAGATTTATAGCCATTCACCAATTTGGCGATCAGCTCACCATTGGCCACATCTTGCCGTGCAGCCAAAATGATGCGGTACTGCGCGCTGGGATCTTCAAGCGCCAAGGCAGAACTCAACAGCATTCCCGCCGCAATCACGTGATTGCCCAAAATCGCTGCGGCATCCATTTCTGGCATGGCGCGTGGCATTTGAGGCGCATCGAGTAAAACCAGTTGAATGTTTTTGGGATTGGCGGTGATGTTTTTCTCAGTGGCACGGCCCGCTGGCACCGCAGGGTCTACCGTGAGCAAGCCTTGCAATTGCATGAAGGCCAAGGAGCGTCCCAAAGAGGTGGGGTCATTGGGCACAGCCACCCTTGCGCCGTTGGGCAAGGCTTTTAAATCGCGGTGCTTGCTGGAATAAAGGCCCAATGGTGCACTGGGTACCTGAAGAACTTCAGCCAAGGTGGCTTTGTATTGGGTGTTGAAAGTATCCATGTAAGCGCGGTTTTGGAACACGTTCGCATCGAGCGAACCATCCATCAAGGCGGAGTTCAATTGAATGATGTTGGAGAACTCGGTGGCCTGAACCTTGATGCCTTGGCTCTCCAGGTAAGGCTGCACACCGCGCTTGAATTGGTCGGCGTACGGGCCGGGGAAAAAACCAATGCGAAGCACACTTTGTGCATGCGTCAAGCCTGAGCCCAACAAAGCCAAAGAGGCCACCAGTGACAAAAGTAAACGACGGTTTTTCATACAAAGCTCCTTTTAAAAAATTAAACACGTTTATCGGACAACCTGACCAACCCATCACCCAGCCACTGCGTGGCTTGAACCAAGACAAACATGATGATCACGCACCAGATCATCACATTGGTTTCGAAGCGGTAATAGCCATACCGAATGGCCAAATCACCCAAGCCCCCGGCACCCACAGCACCTGCCACAGCGGAATAGGCAATAAAGCCTGTGGCTGTGACCGTCAAGCTGGCCAACAGGCCGGGCATGGCTTCGGGAATGAGAACCTTCCAAATGATTTGCCAAGGCGATGCGCCACATGATTGCGCCATGTCGACCATGCCTCTTGGCACGTCGCGCAAATTTTGCTCAACCAAGCGAGCAAAGTAGGGGATGACCGCAATCGACAAAGCAACCGCTGCTGCTTTGGGGCCAATGCTGGTTCCGACTAAAAACCGGGAGAAAGGAATCAGCAAAACCAGCAGGATGATGAAGGGAAACGACCTCAGAACGTTCACAAAATAGCTGGTCAAGCGATGGACAGCATTTCGAGGGTACAAACCAAAGGGGGCTGTTAAGAACAACAAGATGCCCAAAGGGGTGCCCAACACAATGGCGCTGACCATGGTGGCACCGACCATCATGAAGGTGTCAAGTGTGGCCTTGATCAAATCGGGTCTGAATTCGACCAACGCTTGCATTAAACCGTTCATGCTTCTTCCTCTGGCAAAACTGTTTCATCGGTCCAACCTTTGGCCGTTTCAAAAAAGAACTTGCCCAACAGGCTTTGGGGTTCTGGCGCGTGCATGTCGATGTTGTCAACCACCCGCCCTTTTTCCAGAACGATGGCCCGATCGCACAAATAACTGGCCACTTTGATGTCGTGGGTGACCACCACCATGGTCATGCCCCGTTCGCGTTGCAGGGATTTGAGAAGTCGCAAAATCGACAGGGCCGTGTGGGGGTCAAGTGCTGAAGTGGCTTCATCGCACAACAAAATGCCAGGCTCCATGGCCAGCGCTCGGGCAATGGCCACACGCTGCTTTTGACCTCCTGAGAGTTGTGATGGATAAGCCATTGTTTTGTCAGCCAGACCGACCAGATGCAAAGCTTTCAGGGCCTTTTCTGTGGCATCGGACCCTGAGCGGCCACTGACCTGAATGCCAAACAAAACATTCTGTAAAGCGGTGCGGCTGCTGAGCAAGTTGAATTGTTGAAAAATCATGCCAATCCGCTGCCGCACTTGGCGCAAATTGGACTCGGGCCAATGCGTGATGTCCTGCCCCTCGACCAGAATGCGCCCGCCGCTGGGTGACTCCAGGCGGTTGATCAGGCGAAGCAAAGTGCTCTTGCCCGCGCCAGAGAAACCCAGCAAACCCACGACTTCACCTTGTTGAATGGTCAAGTCGACAGGGTGCAATGCATGCACCGATTTGTCACCCTTTCCAAAGGTTTTGGCTACCTGTTTGAGTTCTATCATGGCTGCGTGTCGTCTTTAGGATGGAATGGGGTTTGCTTGATGCCAAGCCTGGGCTACGTCACGCAGTTGGGGCATCCATGTTTGTGGCAAGGAGAGCGCATGGTCCAGCATGCGCTCAAAACACGCGATGCGCAGGGGCGCACCCATGACCCACGGACGGACCGCATGGTGCAGCAACCTGGCGCTTTTTTCAGAGTCAATGGCCAACTGGTTCAAAGCCTTGATGTAGTGGTCTTCAAACATGTCCAGGTTGCACATTCGGTTGATCAATACAGTTTGGTCATCAAAATCAGCCCAAAGGGGCGTTGACAGCATGTTGCCGGGTACGGTCATGCGGTAGGGTTGTTCGTCATTGGCCCAGTCAGACAAATATTCAATGCCATATTCGCCCAGCAGTTGGGGGGTGAGGGTGGACTCGCTGTAGTCAGCACCAAACCAGCCCTGAGTAGACAGCCCACAGGCACGCAAACGTGACAAGCTTTGTGCAATGTAGGCACGCTCGTCATCTGCAGACATGGCGCTGGTTTGAGGCCGCGTGACGGACAGGCCATGGGCCACAAATTCCGCGCCATCCGCTTTCAGTTGCGCGATCAATTCTGGGTATTGTTCTGCGGTCATGGCATCCACTGCCACCGTCGGTTTGATGCCGCGTTGCCTAAGGGCATTCAATAGGCGGTACACCCCCACGCGGTGCCCGTACTCGCGGGTTGACACGCGTGAGATGTTGGGAAAATCTCGGATCAAGCCGCCGCCCACGCTGTGCACTTGCGGCCATCCGGAGGGCAGTGGGTCCTCGTAGGCTTCCAAAATGAGCAAGGGAACCACGGCCAATTGTTGTTTTCCTGGCCACCTGAGGGGAGGGCGCTTGGGGAAAGGAGACCATCCCAGATGCGGGTGGTCGTAACCCGATTGACGTTGGGCTGGCCATGGGCCTGGCGCTTGGGTGCTGGCCTTGTGAATCGGCTGCACGCTCACTTGAAGTTTCTTCGCTTGCGCCAGTGCGTCATCGGCACGTTGCTGGACCTGCTGGGCATGCGCGAGTTGCTTGTCGTAATGGTTTTCCAAATAGTGTTCAGCAATGTCTTTGGCCGTGGCAAACCAAACCCCATCGTGGCCGGCAATATGGTCCAAAATTTGCCGCAAATGACCGATGTGGTGAGGCTGGCCAATTTGATAGGGATGCAATGCAATGCAAAAAACTTTGGCGCTTTCGTCGCTTTCTGCATAAAGGCGATCAAATGCGTCTTTGCAGGCCTGAACAAAGTATTTGCCGCCATACGGTCTGCCGTCCCACAAAGGGGCATCGTTCAAGTCGTAGGAATAAGGCATGGAGATGAGTTGATGACCCGGCACCAAAATCGGCACGGGCACATCGTCGTGCACCCAGTCTGCATGGTAGAGCATGCCCGATTCGGCAATGAGTGCGGGTGTACGCGCTGTGTTGGTGATGGCGGGAGTCAGGATGCCTTTCAAATCCATGCCAGTGTGGCGCTTCAATGAATCGATGTTGTCTTGATAAAAGGCGCGCTCTTGTGCCTCGTCCATGCCATACAAAAACCGCGTGTTGTAAATGCCGTGACTCATCACATCCCATTGCCGATCTTTGATCAGTTGGGTGATTTCAGGAAAATGATCGAGCAAGGCCAGATTGAGAGATGCCGTGGGTCGAACCGGGTAATCTTGAAGCACTTCGTCCATGCGCCAAATGCCCACACGGTTGCCATAATCTCTGAAACCATATTCGCGCACATCGGGGTGTTTGGGAACCCTGTCCCATGTTTCACGACCGATGGCCGGCGGTGGTGTGTATTCATAAAACTCCACATTGGGCACAATCCAAACCGCCAGCTTTTTGCCATCAGGCCAGCTGATGGGGGGGCGTCCCACAACGGGTGCGTAGCGCACAAAATCACGAATGGATTGCATCACGCTGTCCCCTGATGGTCGTGCAACTCAGGCCAGCCCAGTTTCCGAATATCTTGGGCTTGGGGTAAGTCCATCCAGGCTTGGTAGGTGGCTTGGGCTTGTGTGGCGCTGTGCCCTGCATACATGGCGGTGTCGATGAATTTTTCTTGAACCTGGGCGCTGTCCATGGGCAAGTCGGCATGACCACGGGGGCGCCTGATGGCCGGAGAGGCCGTGACGCGGCCATCGCTCTCGTGTACCCAGAGTTGGTCGAAGGGTGCGGCATCGCGCCAACCTGGCTCGAAGGCTTCTGTTGTTTCCACCGTGACGCAGGCCATGAGGTGCTGGACCTGAGCGGATTGAACAAAGTCGTCCTGGAGTTCACTCAGGCCAACACGGCCTTTTAAAAACGCGCAGACCAAAGAAAAGGGCAGGCTGAATTTGGCTTGCAAAGCATCTTGCGGCAATGCGTAGGGCATCACGGCTGCATGGCGTTGGCTGACAATGATGTGAATTTGAGTGATGCTCTCAAGCTGAACTTGGGGGTTGGCTTCGCGCCAGCCCAACATGGCTTCAATGCCGCGCTGCGCCGAGCCCACCACGGGAAAGCGTTTGAGGTTGAGGCGATAGCGATGAATCCACCAGGCTTCTTTTTCGTGCAAAGCCGTTGCCAAATCAACGCGTCCTGCAGGCGAAAATGCCCGCAACATGCCGCGAGGCCCTTCGAGGGCTTGCTCGCTGGCTTGCATTCCGCTTGCCGCCATCTCGGCCGCCATCACGCCCACACTGCTTGCGCGCCCACCATGCAAGGGCTTGGCCATGGTTCCAAAGTTTTCAAAAACCCCACCGGCGAAGGAGGCCGCCAAGGCGAGTGCATGGCAAATTTGATCTTCGCTCAAACCCATCACCGCACTGGCCGCCACAGCGGAACCCAAGGTGCCCAAGATGGCGGTGGGATGCCAGCCCTTGTCGTAATACAAATCAGGTTCTCTGACAAAAGCATCGGCCCAAATTTCATAACCCAGGACATAAGCCCTCAGTGCTTGTGCGCCACTCACGGGTGTGGTGGATGCGTCGGCTGCAGCAAGAATGGCGGGGCAAAGCACCGCACTGGGGTGATTGGAAAACGCAAAGTCATCGAAATCCAGCGCGTGGGCTGCGGTGGCATTGATGAGTGCAGCGGTGCCAGCGGGTAGGCGTTGCGATTGGCCTATGCATCGTGCACGTGCCTGCCCTCCTTGAAGAGCAGCCCAGTGGCGCAGCGCTTTGAGCACAGGTTCGTTGACACCAGCCAGCATGACACCCAAGCAATCTACAAATCCCAAATGGGCAACTTCAAGGGCCTGACTGGACAGATCTTCCAGGCGACATTGATGGCTCCAGTTCGCATATTGCCGTGTCAGTGGGCTTAGGGCTTGGTTCTGCATGGCGTCTATTTTGTATGCAATTTCAAAAATTTTTGGGCTGTCATTTCAAATTTTCATTCACAAATATCTTGATCCTTTGTGTTTGTCGATCTATTATGCATACTATTTAAAAATTTCAAAGTCTCCAAAAGCGACCCCATGACAGACGCACTTTGGCAACTTTCAGCCAGTCAGGCCAGCGCCCTGATGGCACGCCACGAGCTGACCAGTGAGGCTTATGTTCGCGCCTGTCTGGACAGAATTCGCGACCGAGAGGCCAGCGTGAAGGCTTGGGCCGCGCTGGATGAAGCAGACGCCATTGAGCAGGCCAGGGCGTGCGATGCGATGCCGCGCAAGGGCCCCCTGCATGGCCTTCCCGTGGGTGTGAAGGACGTCATACGCACAAAAAATTTGACCACCCAATTCAATTCGCCCATTTACCAAGGCTTCAAGGCCGGTGAAGATGCGCATTGCGTGGCCGTGCTGCGTGCCATGGGCGCTGTGATTCTTGGGAAAACCAGCACCCTCGAATTTGCATGCGGCGGGCAATTTCCCGCGACAACCAACCCTTGGGATGTGTCGCGAACCCCGGGTGGCTCTTCTTCAGGTTCAGGCGCTGCCGTGGCCGATGGCATGGTGCCTTTGGCGCTGGGCACCCAGACCGGTGGCTCGACCATTCGCCCGGCTGCGTTTTGTGGGACTTATGCGCTCAAACCCACTTGGGGCAGTGTGCCTTTTGATGGCATCAAGGGATTTTCTCCGCCATTGGACACCGTGGGTCTCTTTGGCCAGTCTGCTGAAGATTTGGTCATGTTGGCGCAAGCCTATAGATTGCTGGAAGAGCAACCTCAAGTGCTGAACAGACCTCTGCGCTTGGGCATCTGCCGTACACCCTTGTGGAAACAAGCAGAGACTGAAAGCGCACAGGTTTTTGAGTTGCTCGTTCAAAAATTGAAACACATTGGCATTGAATGCCGACCTGTTGAATTCGACTCGGAATTTGATGACATCAACCGCTGGCAGGACGAAGTCATGCAAAACGGTGGGCGATTTGCATTTTTGCCAGAGGCACTGCAGGCGCCGCAAGCGCTTCACGATGACTTCAAAGCCAAACTCAACAACCACTTGGGGCTCAAGGGGCCAACCATACGCCATGCGCTGAATCAAATTGACCGCTGCCGAATGCAGTTTGAAGAGCGCCTTGAGGGTTTGGATGGTGTTTTGACACTGAGTGCGCCAGGCATTGCACCTCTGGGGCTGGAGACACAAGGAATGGCCACCTTCAACCGCATGTGGACGGCTTTGCAAGTGCCGTGCATCAACGTGCCCGCGCTGTGGTCTGCCACAGGCCTTCCCATCGGATTGCAGCTTGTGCATGCGCGTTATGAGGAATCCAAGTTGTTGTCCTGCTTGTTGACGCTCATGCCCCACCTGGATGCAAATCGCCATTCCTGGAATTCCAAATGAAACTGATTGACCGCGGCCATGAGCCAAGCCTTGCTCAGCAAGAGGAAGATGCCCTTTTGGCATTTGAGTGCATGACCCAGGGGGGTGTCGCTGTCTTGCCCTTGAGTGTGTCCTATGCCATCTTTGCGCACACGGCAGAGGGTGTTGAGCGCATCTACAAATTGAAGCAAAGACCTGCAACCAAACCCAATGGCGTCATTGGCAGTTGGGACATTTTTCGTGAGGTTTTCCAGGTGGGGCAACGAGAACTTGACTTGGTGCGTTGCCTGACCATCGATCACAATTTGCCCTTGTCGGTTGTTGCACCGTTCAACCCTGCACACGATTGGTTGAAAACGGTTCAATATGGGGCTTTGCGCTTGGCCACCAAAGCGCAGACCATGGACCTCTTGATGAACGCCGGGCCTTTGCACAACGCCTTGGCCAAGCTGAGTCTGGACCAATCAAAACCTTTGATGGGGTCATCGGCCAATGTCTCAAGCTCGGGCAGCAAATTCAAATTGGAAGATGTCCAAACGGAACTCAAAGAAGGTTGCGATTTGGTGCTGGGTTATGGCACTTCAAGATACGACAACGAATTTGGCATGGGCAGCACCATTGTTGAACTGCCAAGCTGGAAAATCCTGAGGTGGGGCGGTTGCTTTGAATCGCAAGCCAAGATTGTTGAAAAAGAGTTTGGGGTGAGTTGGCCGCAGCGGCCGCGCGAAGGTTCGTGGACATTGGTGTGAGCCTGATGAACGCTTCAACAGCATCCCTGTCGTCCTTTCAAACGCACGGTTTGAAAACACGCAATGATTGGCCAGCACCCATTGGTCATACCCCATTGCCTCATTTGCGTTTGCGTGACCAAGACCAAGCTTTCAACATGGGCGTCAAAGCCAAGGCTGACCACCTCACAGGCAGCACTGTGCGCGCAAAACGCCACCAGGCGCTGATGACAGATGTTTTTGCGGTGCATGACACTGGCGTCGTTCGAAAGGCGCAAGGTCTGGAACGCGCAATCGGCTTATCCACAGACCTCACCCGGACATTGCCCGCAGCAAAGGGCAATGTCTGTGATGAGATTGAACGGCTCTCATGGCATCGCATGGATGGGCACTTTCCCTCCAAAAAACTTCTTACACATCATGGCGCTTGAACAATTTACCGTTTTAGATTTAACCCATATGCTTTCTGGGCCCTATGGCAGCATGCTGCTGGCCGACCTCGGGGCAAGAACCATCAAAGTAGAACCACCCGGAAAAGGCGAGGGTACCCGGCGCTTGCTGGAAAACGATCCCGATTTTTCAAAGCAAGGCATGGGCGCTTATTTCCTCACACTGAATCGAAACAAGCAAAGTGTTTGCATTGATCTCAAGACCCCGCGCGGTTTGGAGGTGTTCAAAGATTTGGTGAAAAAGGCCGATGTGGTGATTGACAATTTCAGCGTCGGTGTGACCAAGCGACTTGGGATCGATCAGGCAAGTTTGGCCAAAGTGAACCCCAAAATTGTGACCTGCTCCATCACTGGCTTTGGTGAAACAGGCCCCGACATCCATCGGCCTGCCTTTGATCAGGTGGTGCAAGCCATTGGCGGTGGCATGTCCATCACCGGCACACCGCAAACCGGCCCCATGCGCGCAGGCATTCCGATTGGTGATCTGGGCGGTGGTTTGTTTGGAGCCATTGGAATTTTGGCGGCGTTGGCTGAGCGTGAGCGAACTGGCTTGGGTCAGCATGTGGACATCTCCATGCTGGATGCGCAGGTGTCATTGCTGAATTACATGGCAACCATGTACTTGATGTCTGGCCAGGTGCCTCAAGGGATTGGCAACAGCCACTTTGTGCATGTGCCTTACAACTGTTACCCGACGGCAGATGGCCACATCATCATTGCATGCATTGGCGATCCCTTTTTTGAATTGTTCAGCGACATCATGGACATCCCAGCGCTGAACGATCCTGCCTTCAAATCTCAACCCGTGAGGCAAAGTCGAAAGGCTGAGATTGATGCCTGGGTGACGGAAGTTTTGCTCGAAAAACCCAGTTCCCATTGGCTTGAATTGCTGACGAAGGCCAGAATTCCGTGTGGCCCCGTGAATCGATTTGACCAAACATTGCAAGACCCACAGGTTTTGGCGCGCAACATGGTGGTTCCCGTTCAATTGCATTCAGGCGAGACCGTCAGCATGCCTGGAAATCCTGTCAAGCTGGAGCGTGCCAATCAGTCTTACACAGCCCCTCCCGCCACAGGTCAGCACACCGATGAAATTTTGATGGACTGGGTGGGCTATGACGCGCAAACCCTGGCGCAACTGAAAACCGACGGCATTGTCGCTTGAGAAAATGAACATGAAACAACTTTTTATCACCGATGTTTCGCCGCGCGACGGTCTGCAAAATCAAGCCTTGCACCTCAGCACGCAAGACAAACGCTGGTTGATAGAAGCGCTTTCAGACAGCGGCATTCCCCGCATAGAGGCCACCAGTTTTGTTTCGCCCACAGGGGTGCCCCAAATGGCCGATGCGGCCGATTTGCTTGCCGCTGTCACAGGTCCTGCCAGCGACAAGCTGTGTGTGCTGGTGCCCAATTCAAAAGGCTTGTTCAGAGCGCAAGATGCGGGCGCGCGCGAAATATGTGTGGTTCTCTCGGCCACCGAAACCATGAACCAGCGCAACATTCGAATGGGCATGGCGCAGGCAGTGTCCGCCTGCCTTGATGTGTTGCAGCAAGCCCAAGAGGCGGGTCTGAGGACGCGGGCCTATGTGGCCGTCGCATTTGCCTGTCCTTTTGAGGGACAAACCTCACCAGACCTTGTCATGCAGTTGTCAAAGCAAATGGCAGATGCAGGGGCCGATGAAGTGGTGATTGCCGACACGATTGGCGCAGCGCATCCCTCACAAGTTTCAAATTTGATGGGTGATTTGATCAACACAATGGGTGCAGACCGTTTGGGTCTTCATTTGCACGACACACGGGGCTTGGGTTTGGCCAATGCCTGGGCAGCGATGCAGGTGGGCGTGAATCGCTTTGACAGCAGTGCTGCAGGTTTGGGCGGTTGCCCCTTCGCTCCTGGCGCTGCGGGTAACTTGGCCACCGAAGATCTGGCCTGGCTCGCCCATGAAAGCGGATATGAAACAGGCATTGACATACCGGCACTTTTGCAAGTTGTAGAGGGACTGTCCATGCGTTTGAAAAAACCATTGGGCGGCAGAAGCTACGCATGGTTGAAACAGCATTTCTCCAAAGTGTCGGCAGAGCCGCATCATGCATTGCCAGGGAAGCAAGCATGAGCAATCCAAGCGGGTTGGCTGACTTGAGCCTCGACCATGTAGGCATCATCGTTCCCGATCTCAAGGCCGCGGCTGACCTGTGGCGTGCACTCGGCTTCAACTTGACCTCGCGCGCAGACCACACGCGCACAGATGCTCAGGGTGTGCGAATTCCAGCTGGCAGTTCCCAGCACTCTGTGATGTTGGAGCAAGGCTACATTGAGTTGATGCAAATCACCGACCCTTTTGCTGGCCATCCCCTCACACCCGCCATGCAGCAACGCTTCGGCTTGCACATTGTGGCCATTGACACTCCCGATGCCCACGCCACGCACCAAGCGCTTACACAACTCGGGTGCTCCGTCAGTGCGGTGATGGATTGGTCACGTCAGGTCCAGGAGGGGAATTTCGAAGGCATGGCCAAATTCAGGTTTTTTGAAACACCATGGCAAATCAGCGACGCCGCTTATGTTTGTTGGGTTCAGCACCTCACCCCAGAGATGATTCGCAGACCTGGCTCCACATCACATGCCAATGGCGCGAAGGCTTTGAGGGCTGTGATTTTTGAAGGCGTCGGCGCAGATTGTGCTGAATGGTTGCAGCGGTTGGCATCATTCGGATTCAACCCCATCTCTCAAAATAATCAGGATTTGGGCCCTGAAGATGCGCTTGTTCATTTAGGACTTTCGCAATTAAGGGTTCAAGAAAAACCTGGAGCAGGCCGCATCTGCCCAAGCGTCATTCAAATTGAGGTTGATGACATCGATAAGCTCGTGAAAAAAGCGCAATCCTGTCACTTGGCTATTCAGATGCAGGATGAACATGCAGAAATTGATTTGGGCGCAGTCAGTCCTGTCAGATTGCGGGTCAACAGCACCCGCAGTTAGGGCTCAACAAGTTCCTCTGCTGGACTTTAAAAGTGCAATAAGACGATTGTTTGACTGACCCATCAGGCCTGTGCCGTAGCCACAGACCCAGTAGAAGAACAACCGTCATAAAAGTGCCTTTTTTAACGTCAGTTGTCTCGTAATCGTAAAAAATTAATTAATATAAACTGCAGATATACAGCCTCACCACGGGCGCAAAAATAGACGCACATTGGAAACACGTACATCTACAGACACTGTCATTGCCATTGATTTAGACGGCACACTGACACTGACAGACACGCTGCACGAATCAGCGGTCGTTCTCTTTCGTGACACTCCTGTCAATATACTTTTTCTCCCCTTTTGGTTGTTAGGGGGAAAAGCGGCACTCAAGGCCAAAGTGGCTGACCTTGTCAGCTTGGATGTAAGCACGTTGCCCTACAACACTGCGCTGATTGATTGGTTAAAAGAAGAGCGCGCAACAGGTAAATCCATTGTGCTCTGTACAGCTTCAAACGAGCATGTAGCGCAGGCCATAGCAGACCATTTGTCTATTTTTGATGAAGTGATGGCAAGCGATTGCAAAACCAATAATGCAGGCACAAATAAACGAGCGGCATTAGAAGCAAAGTACGGGGCAAAGGGCTATGACTACGCAGGCAATTCTGAGGCAGATTTAGATGTGTGGGCAGGTGCAAGGCAAGCCATTGTGGTGAATGCCAGCGATCCGGTTACCAAGCAAGCCGCCCAAGTCGCCACCGTATCCAAAGTTTTTCAGCCGCAAACTGTGACGCTGTCGAATTGGCTAAAGATGCTTCGGGTGCATCAATGGTTAAAGAATCTGCTGCTTTTTGTGCCGCTGCTTGCCGCCCATCAAATGGGCAACCTCCAATCGCTGGGCACGCTCATTCTTGCTTTTGTGTCGTTTAGTCTGTGTGCATCTGCGGTTTACATGGCCAACGACTTATTGGATTTAGAGAGCGACCGCAAGCACCCCCGTAAACGTCTTCGCCCATTTGCCTGCGCTGCTCTACCCATTAAGGTGGGCATAATGCTCGCGCCCTCATTTGCGATTGCCAGTCTTTTATTGGGGCTCGTGGTGAGTACCGCGTTTACAGGGTGGCTGCTTGTCTACTTTTTACTGACCTGCGCATATTCTCTGTGCCTAAAGCGCCTTGTCCTTATTGATTGCTTAACATTGGCTGGGCTTTACACAGTGCGCATTGTTGCGGGCGCTGCTGCTGTAGCCATTGCCCTGTCATTTTGGCTATTGGCATTTTCTGTTTTTATCTTTTTATCGCTTGCCTTTGTAAAACGCTATGCAGAATTGCAAGTGCAAGCAGAGGCCGGCAATAGCCATGCATACGGCCGGGGCTATGCGGTCACAGATGCGCCGCTGGTACAAACACTTGGCATCACGGCAGGTTATGCGGCAGTCTTGGTGTTGGCGCTTTACTTGCATGGCGAGACTGTGGGTACACTTTACGCCCAGCCTGTATTCATTTGGTTTGCCGTGCCCTTGATGCTTTTTTGGGTCAGTTGGGTTTGGTTGAAGGCGCACAGAGGGCAGATGCACGATGATCCCATTGTTTTTGTCATAAAAGACAAGTCAAGCTTGGCCGTTGCTGCGCTTATGGCCGTGTCGTTCTTGCTTGCGACAAAAGGCATTGGCAACTAATGGCCAAAACATCCGTTGGCATTGCCGTGCTGTATACGCTTTTTGCAGCGTTTTCTACGGTCATCAATATTGGCACACAGATGCTTTCTACATGGGTCTACAAAGGGCCCTATTTCGTTGAAGTGTCTATTTTGATTGGCACAGCTGCGGGCTTGCCGCTGCGATACTTGCTAGAGAAACGCTTCATTTTTGCTTTCAGGAGCAACAACATTGCGCATGACGGGCAACTTTTCCTTTTGTATGGCTTTATGGGTGTATTCACCACCGCCATCTTTTGGGGCGTGGAGTATGCGTTCCACCTCATCTTTGCAACAGCCACCATGCGCTATGTGGGCGGCGTGATTGGCTTGGGCGTTGGTTTTTATGTCAAATACCAGTTGGATAAAAAATATGTATTTGTAAGCGGCAATAAACAGGTGGCGGTATGACGTCTTTCACGCAGACCACCGTTACCGCAACCTCAACCATCAGCGGCTGGGGTGGTTATCCAACACAAGACGCACAGATCATCACCCCACTATCGCTTTCCTCTTACCAAACTCAGTTAGAGCAACATCCATCACTCATTGCGCGGGGAATGGGCAGAAGTTATGGCGACAGCGCCAATGCCGCCGCTGTTTTACAAACCACCTACTGTGACCACCTCATTGCGTTTGATGCGGCTACAGGGTTGCTGACGGTGGAGGCCGGCGTTACGCTGCGTGAGATTTTGAAAGTCACCGTAAAACAGGGTTGGTTTTTACCTGTAACGCCTGGCACCGGCTTTGTCACCGTGGGTGGAGCGATTGCCAGCGATGTGCATGGCAAAAACCACCATGTTGCAGGCACTTTTGGGTCGCATGTCGTGTCAATCACCATGTTGCTTGGTACAGGCGAATTGGTCACCACGTCACCCACAGTGTTGCCTGACTTGTTTCATGCCACTTGCGGCGGCATGGGGTTAACGGGTGTGATTCTGACAACCACCATTCAGCTGACTGCTATTCGGTCTGTTTTTATGAATCAAACAACCATGAAAGCGGACTCATTAGAAGAAGCTTGCGAAGCGTTTGAAGCAAACAGCACAGCCAGTTACAGCGTGGCGTGGATTGACTGCTTAACCACAGGAAAACACTTGGGCCGAAGTGTATTGATGGTTGGTGAACATGCTGATGACGGTGGGCTAGATCTGACAATCAAAAGCCCCATCACCATTCCCATCCATACGCCTGCTGTTCTGCTCAACAGCATGACGATGCGGGCATTTAATACGGCGTATTGGGCAAAGGCAGCCCATCACAAAAAGCAAACCATTCCACTCCTTTCGTATTTTTATCCACTCGATGCGATTGGCGGCTGGAATAAGCTTTATGGCAAAGCAGGCTTTGTTCAGTATCAGTTTGTGCTGCCCAAAGCTGGTGGCATCACCAACATGCACAAGATTCTCATGCAAATCGCTCAAAGTGGTGCGGGCTCATTTTTGGCGGTACTCAAACAATTTGGGGCCGCCAATCAAAACCTGCTGTCATTCCCGATGGAGGGCTACACATTGGCGTTAGACTTCAAAATATCGTCGTCTGTTATGGAGTTATTACACAGGTTAGACGATATTGTGGCGGCTATGGGTGGCAGGGTTTACTTAACGAAAGATGCAGTGATGCGAGAAGCATCTTTTAAAACGACATATCCAAATTGGCAAGAATTTGAGGGGGTACGGCAAAAGTACGGTGCCATCGGCAAGTTTGCCTCCAATCAATCCAAACGACTGGGGCTCGCTTGACAAAAATTCTGGTTATCGGCGCAACGTCTGCAATTGCGGATCACTGCGCTCGGCTGTGGGCGGTGAGAGGCGATTCGCTTTATCTGGTGGCACGAAACAACGAGCGCCTTGAAACGATGGCGTCTGACTTGAAGGTGCGGGGCGCATCACAAACGCATACCCACTGCATGGACTTGAATGACATGGAAAGCCATGCAGCAATGCTGAATGCGGCTCAGGCAGCAATGGGGAATATTGATACGGTGCTGATTGCACACGGCACACTGTCCGATCAAAAAGCCTGCGAGCAAAGTGTTGAAGAAATGCTTGCTGAGATCCAAACGAACGCCTTATCCACCATCGGCCTTCTGACGATTATTGCCAATCGTTTTGAATCAAAGCGGGGGGGAACAATCGCCGTGATCTCATCTGTCGCAGGCGATAGGGGCAGGGCCAGTAACTATGTCTACGGTTCAGCCAAAGCAATGGTTAGCGCATTTGCATCGGGCCTGCGGCAGCGGCTGCACAAATCCAATGTTGCGGTTGTGACCATCAAGCCAGGTTTTGTGGATACGCCCATGACAGCGTCTTTTCAAAAAGGGCTGCTATGGGCTAAGCCTGCTGCTGTTGCGGAGAAAATTGTGCAAGCGATTGATAAGCGACAAGACGAAGTGTATGTGCCTGCGTTTTGGTGGGCAGTGATGTTGGTGATTCAGGCGATTCCAATCATAATATTTAAAAAAATAAAGCTATGAACGGTTTTAAAATAAATGACAAGGAATTATCACTCGACTTATTTGTCATATTTATTTCGATCTGTGCATACAAAATTTAATGACACTTCACGGTCCCAATGTTGAGGCTTTGACAAGTGCAGCTTACGGCGTAAAAGAGGGTAGGCCGCCTTGGCTAGCCTGTCAAAATCGTTTGTTGGGGCCACATCCATACTCAGCATTTCAAGCATAACCGGCATTGGTTTCAAAGCGGTATGGACTGTTTATCATTCAATCACATTGCAATTTTTGAATGCTGTTTTTTGGATTTCTAAGGCGTGAAAGCTTAAGTCCTAAAGACGCCATGGCTTATTTAATTTTTTTATTTTTCTATTCCTTGCATTGCAGGACTGCTGGTTCTACACATGGGACAGTATCGATTTGATTATTTTTACGGGTTTAGCAAATGGCAATTCCAGGTCTTATTCAATTCGAATTTTCTTGGTTATTTTTCTTGTAGGAATTTTAAATCGTGAAAGCGCCTTGTTCATAGCCTTTTATCCAGTGATTGATTCAGTCAGATTTTCCAAAGGAGCGCTTTCAGTAAAAATGATTAAACTTAAAAGTTTTTTGCCGGAATTTGCATTTTGATTGTTGGCATTGCTTACACCAAATATATTCGGCACCTGTTGTTTGTAATAAAAAATGATGGACTGCCTGATACACATCACGAACTCATTGGAAATCACGTTCATTTTTTATTAAATCTAAAAAATATCTTTTTTCAATAATTTCAAAAATAAATATTTATTCGAATTTTATCTTCCAAAAATACATGACTGCTGTCATTATTTCTTAAGCGACGATGACAAAGTCGTCCCTGCATAACCCCTAGAACCCGCACCAATGCTGGTTTTCAGGGCCAACTAAGTAAATGATCATCAAGATGTCACTCGAACCCGTCAGCTTCCTCGAATACCCAGTGAGTCTGAGATCCAAGGCGCAAACTGATCGGTCAATGACCTCAAATGATTTTTCCCATCCTGACAAAGTTGCGCGTCAATCCGACCAGCACAAGCAGCAGGCCCAAAAGTGATGCATACGCAGTGACCTCCATCATTGCGCGTTTTTCAAAGCGAAGCCGATAACCCAACTTGTCGTATATGAGCTTCAAAGCTTCGGCACTGTCGGCCTTGAAATATTCACCTTGTGTGATGGCTGAAACTTTTTTCAGTGCCTCATCTTCCAACTTGACACGCATGCGCCGACCTTGCATCTGAACCAAATCACCCTCTGTTGTCCCAATGCCGACGGTGTAAATTTTGACTTGGTGTTTGGCCGCCAATTCCGCCATTTGCTGCAGCTCTGGCCCCATATTGTTTTGACCATCGCTCATCAGAACGATCGCCATATTTCGGCCTCGGCCTGCAGATTCTTCAGTGGCTTCGGTTTCGCTTTTGATGCGGTCCAAGGATTGGCCTGCATTGGTCGGATTTTTAGGGCCCCCTGAGTCTGAAAATTCATTGATTATTTTTTGTGCATCAATGCCAGCCCCGGGCAACAAAGCTTCCAGTGAGACCAGGATACCGGTGCCCAAGGCAGAGCCATATTGAAGCGGCAAGTAATCGATGGCCTTCAACAAAGCATCGCGTTCTTCGGTAGGGGCTTGGGCCAAGGCCGCCGTGCCTGCCACGGTGACCAAGCCCACACGCAACCTTTGGGGTTTGTCTTCGATGAATTGTTGGGCCGCTTTTTGCGCCACTTCTATGCGCGATGGCTTGAGGTCTTTGGCGCGCATGCTGCCCGAAGTGTCCATGACCAGCATCACGGCTGCATCACGCACGGGCGTCATCATCACCGCTTGTGGCCTTGCCAATGACAGGCACAGCAGCAACAAACCCAAGCCAAGAAAGACGGGTGGAAACTTTTTTGTTTGGCGTGAATAAACAAGCGCAAGAACAGGCAGGACGGCGCAAACCCACAGCAGCATGGGCCATAAAAAAAGGACAGAACTGAAATCAGGCACGCCACACCCTTCGTTTTCGCAACTCAGAAAACCGCATCAATGCACTTGCCAAATCTTCATCGGTAGACAGTTCCAAGGCATCCACACCTGCATTTGCGAAAGATGTGGCCAATTCCTGTTCTCTTTGTTCAAGCATTTGGGCATAGCGGTTTCTGAATTTTTGGTTGGCAGTGTCCAGCAGCAACTGCTCAGCGCTTTCAGAATCCTTGAGCAACATCAAACCCGCGTTGGGTATATTGACCTCGGCCGGATCAAACAAACGCACTGCAACCGTGTCGTGTCGTCGGCCCAGTGCGCTCAGTTCAGAGGCCCAATCGAACACGCCCATGAAGTCTGAAACAACAAAAACACTGGACCTGCGTTTGAGCAAGCCGTTGGCTTTTCTCAGCCAGTCATTCAATTTGGTTTGATGGGGTTGTTGGGTGGTGGGCGAAGACGCCAAGACATGCAGCACATGCAACAAGTGGCGTCGGTGCATGCGTGCCGGAATGTATTGAAAGCCTTCAGGTTCCGCGGGATTCAACACCAATGCACCGATTCGATTGCCGCGTTGCATGAGCAACTTGGCCATCACGCCCACAAAGCGCAGCATCACATCACGCTTGCTGTGTTCGGTGCTGCCAAAGTCCATGGAGCCGCTCAGGTCCAATAAAAACCAGGCACTGATTTCTCTGTCCTCTTGGTGCTCACGCACAAAAGGTGTTTGCATGCGAGCGGTCACGTTCCAGTCGATGTGCCTCACATCATCATGGGTTTGGTATTCGCGCAGGTCGGCCAACTCCAAACCCGAACCTCTGAACAAGCTTCTGTGGTCGCCTTGCAGCAAGCCATCCAGCCGGCGTATCACCGTCCACTCCAATTGTTGGAGCAGGGCTTCAGCGGACATTGGCTTCCAGCGGTTGGTCGGGCATGGGCACGGCGCGCATCACTTCTTGAATCAAAGTGTCTGCCGTCTTGCCCTCTGCCAATGCGGCATAAGACAAGACCAAACGGTGTCGCAAAACATCGGGGACCAAATCGGCCACATCTTGGGGTAATGCGTAGTCACGCCCTCGAAGCAAGGCCAGCGCTCGGGCGCCTTCAATCAGACCAATGCTGGCCCGTGGACTGGCGCCATAGCTGATCAATCCCTTGATGGACCCCAAGCCGAATTTTTCTGGAAAGCGCGTTGCAGATACAAGTCTGACCGCATAGTGAACCAAGCTGGGGTCCACATAGCAGTGTCGGCACTGTATTTGAAGAGCTTGCAGTTCTTCAAGACTCACGACGCCTGTGGCTTTGGCATTTCCGGCAATCACCCTTTGGACGATGACGAATTCATCGTCTTCGCTGGGATAGTCAATCAACACCTTCATCATGAAGCGGTCTACTTGGGCCTCTGGCAGGGGATAAGTGCCCTCCGTCTCTATGGGGTTTTGGGTGGCCATGACCAAAAATGGCGATGGCACACGGTGGGATTGGCCTGCGATGGTGACTTGGCGCTCTTGCATCACTTCAAGCAAGGCGCTTTGAACCTTGGCCGGGGCTCGGTTGATTTCGTCGGCCAACAAAAGATTGGCAAAGACGGGGCCCAAGACGGTGCTGAATTCGCTGGTCTGTTGGTTGAAAATGCGTGTGCCGATCAAATCGGCGGGCAGCAAGTCAGGGGTGAATTGGATGCGACTGAAACTGCCGTTGAGCGATTTGGCCAATGTGTTGACGGTCAGTGTTTTGGCCAATCCCGGCACACCTTCGATCAGCAAATGGCCTTGTGCCAATAAAGCAATCAGCACGCGCTCTAAAAACGCGTCCTGCCCGACCACCACCCTTTTGACTTCGTACAACAAGCGCTGCATGAGTGCAGCCGCTTTTTCGGGTTCGGTGCTGGGCCCTGGCCTGTGGGTGCCTCGCCAAGCTTGAGTTGCATTCTCCATTTTTTCTCCTTCAAATTTTAGAAAGGGGGCAGTCCCACCGCGCTGCCTGCGCTTTCAATGGTGGTGGCAAATCCAATGCCGATAAAAGTACGTGCGGAAGTGGGGTTCAGGATGGCGGTGACGATGCCAACCACTTCACCAGTCATGTTGACCAGGGGACCGCCTGAGTTGCCAGGATTGGCCGCAGCGTCAAACTGAATCAGGCCTTTGAGCATTTGTTGGCCATCGGGTGATTTGAAGTTTCGATTCAAGCCCGACACGACACCCGACGAGACAGAAGGGCCAATGCCATAAGGAAAGCCGACCGCCACCACCGCATCTCCGGGCAGCAGTTGTTGGCTGGAGCCCAAAATGGCCGGTTCCAAATCATCTGGAATTTTTTGGGGCTTCAACACGGCCAAATCTTTGTCGGCCTGGACACTGACCACGGATGCTTCGCTTTGTGTGCCGTCAAAAAAAGTGATGCGCAATTTTTTTGCACCTGCGACCACATGAAAATTGGTCAGTATCGTGCCATCGTCTTTGATGACCACCCCGGTGCCTACGCCACTTTCAATGTCGGCATTTTCATTTTTGGGATCCGTCACAAAACCCAGCACATGGACAACGGCGCCCTGAACGGCAGCAGCGGCCTTGCTGGTTTGAGAAGGCAACGCATGGGTGTTCAGGGTGTGCAAAACGGCCGCATCGATGTCTTTTTGTGTCAGCACCTGTCGTTTTTCAAATGCGTTTAAAAAAAGCCCCCCACACAACAAACTCAGACAAACACCCAATAAAAAAACAGCGGCCAAATCCCACCGCTTCTGGGTATTTTTAAATCGAAGGTATTTGTCTTTGAGCGATAACGATTCTGTTGTAGACGAATGCGTTGGTCGATCGGGTGATTCAGTTTCAAGAGATACTGCGCCCCCGGGACGTGGACTTTTGCTGAAAATGGCATCTCGTTTCATAAATTACCCACAGCATAATCGGCAATGGTAAATTGAGGAAACTGGCTCAAACCCTGATGAATATGCAATTTTTACAACCCCTCATGCTGTGGTCTCTTTTGCTGTTGCCCTTGATGGCGTGCGCCTACGTTTGGCTTTTAAAGCGGAAAAGAAAACAGGTGGTTTCCTTCTCTGCTGTTTCTTGGATTCTGCAAAACATCAAAACCCCTTCGGCTTGGCGGCGTCATGTGCCCCCTGTGCTGGTGTTTGTGGCCATGGCGCTGTTGCTCTTTGCCTCTGCCAGACCCATGGCGCGGGTGACCCTACCAGCCGATTACATGACCTTGATCATGGCCATGGACGTTTCGCGAAGCATGCTGGCAGAGGATGTGGATCCCAGCCGCATCAAGGCTGCGCAAAAGGCCGCCAAAGATTTTCTACAGGATTTGCCATCCAATATCCGTGTCGGTATCGTGTCCTTTGCGGGCAACGCCCAAGTCGTCCAACACGTGACCAGTCAACGCGAAGAATTGGTCGATGCCATTGACCGGTTTCAATTGCAAAGAGGAACTGCAACGGGCAGTGGTTTGCTCATGGCCCTGGCCACGCTCAGGCCCGAGGCCAAACTGGATTTGGAAAAGGTGCTTTACCCCAACGGCTCTGCGTCTTCCACTGATGGCTATGCCGGTGGCATAGGCAACAGTGGCCGCAGTTTGGGTGCACCCCCCCCGGAAAAAGAGCGTGCGCCCGAGCCCCCTGGTTCCTACACAGGCGGTGCCATTGTGTTGTTGACAGACGGCCGCAGGACGGCGGGCCCCGACCCTTTGTGGGCGGCTCAAAAAGCGGCGGATCTGGGGGTTCGTGTTTACACCGTGGGCTTTGGAACTCCCAACGGTTTTATCCCCGGCTATGAGGGTTATTCTTTTTTCACCCAGGTCGATGAGGAATCATTGAAAGCGGTGGCCAAGATCACAGAGGCTGAATATTTCAAAGCAGGATCCGCCGACGACTTGAAAAAAATCTACCAGCACTTGTCGAACCAATTCACCTTGGAAAAAAGAGACACAGAAATAACGGCGCTGCTGGCAGGAGCAGCTTTGCTCATGCTGTTGCTTGCACTCGTTTTGTCGTCGATTTGGTTTCGCATGGGTGATGCGGTGGCGATGAAAAATTTCCGCAGCGCGCAACCGCAGAAAACCCTTTGAGTTGTTGCGGTTGCTTGATGGCCCGTTGGAACTACAGAGACATGCATTCATCCTGGCCAGCAACTTGAAATGTGTGGATGCGGGGCAGGGGATTGGCTCTGTGGTGATGCTGCTACACAGCCGATGTGTGCCCTCAGGGTGAGTCTGGTTTTGTTCACCCATTCCCGAGCACAGCCTGGGGTAAAGCCCAGGTCCAGTGGCTGCGTTGTGGCCGCATGCCATATGCTGAGCTTGGTGAATACCTTCATCACACACCCCAAGATCTTTGCCCCTTGTGACACAAAACCCGTCCAACAAACTTCAACGCGAGTGGCGTTCTGACCACGCGGGGGAGGCCGGCGCTGTCTGTAACTGCAAAGGCATTCTCGCGGTGGCGCGGTGGCGCGGCGATGCCGAATGGCTTTCTTTTGCCAAGGCGCATGGCGCAACGAAAACCGACCATTTGAACGAATGGGCGCATTGGCTTCAAGCCGCACAAAGAAGTCGGCTTTTGGGGTCTTGGCGCTTGGCCAGTTGGTTGGCAGGCGCTTGGCCCGCTTTGTTCGGTCGATCAAGCGTTTGCGCAACGATTGCTGAGGCCTTGCAACACCTTTGTCGATTGAAACGGTTTTTGTTGCTGACCGCCGTGTGTTTGTCTTTTGGCGGGGTCGCGCAAAGTCTGGATGCTCAAGTCCGGACAGATGGCCCACCCATCTTTTTGCTCGGCGAGGTCCATGACAACCCGCAAGGGCACCAATTGCGGCTGGAACATGTCATGAAACTGATTGAGCAAGGGCATCAGCCCGTTGTGGCCATGGAGCAATTTGACCGTGAAAATCAGT
>CAMCNQ010000016.1 GCA_945875955.1 Limnohabitans sp. Rim8
ATGGCCTGGATTTGCGCCACGATCTGTTTCTGAGGGTCATACAAGGCAAAGCTGTGGTTGACGTCTTCGCTGGTGACGCGAAATTCAATCACCTCGCCCACACGTGCGGTTTGGTCTGACAACTCCCACGCCCATTGACGGGCCTTGACATCGATGTGCCGTGTGACCACTGAGCCGTGTGCGTCATACGGCCAAGGCAGCAGCGTGAAGCCTGCGATGGCGACACCACTGACCAAGGCCAGAAAAAACAATCTTTTGCGCAGCTTGTAAGCGGCTGTGGTCAATGTCTCCATGGGCCTAGGCATGGCGGTGCGCCTTAAAACCCAGATGAAACACAGCGTCAAAACGAGAAGGAGTGCGATGGTGATTTGGGCGGCGATGGACTGCATGGGGCATTTCTCCTAGTGTGTTTAAATGCGAATGCTAAATAATGTATCATTTAAACATTTATAGATCAAATACCTTAAAGGAGGCGTGGTTATGTAACCAAAAAAAGAGACCAAAAAATCAAAATGTTCTATGGATTTCTAACAAGGAGTGAAGAAAATGACACCCAAAAAAAATCAAACTGCATGGGCTTTGGGTCTGGCCGTTGTCCTGTTTTCAGGCGCTGGACAGGCGCAAAATGTGCCTGCGGGTTTGTTGGAAAAATTGCAAAAAAATGGCTGTACCGGTTGCCATGCGATCGACAAAAAATTGGTAGGTCCCTCTTTCAAAGAGATGGCCATCCGGTACAAGAATGACAAAACCGCTGATGCCAAATTGGTCGCCAAAATCAAGGCGGGAGGCAGTGGAAGCTGGGGCGCGATCCCCATGCCACCGCAGTCGATCAAGGACGAAGAAGCCAAAGCCATCGTCAAGCTGATGTTGCAAATGCCTTAAACACCGTCAACGCTTTCAGTCGCTGGTGGTATAAGAAAGCCACAGATAAAAATATGATCGACTTGTTTGGATTCTGACCACCATGCGACTGACCACCTATACCGACTACACCCTCCGGGTCGCGATGTATCTGACGCTGAAATACGATTCCAAGGCCTGGGTGACGATTGACCAAATCGCTTCGGCCTACGGCATTTCACACAACCATCTGACCAAACTCGTGCACGAGATGCGCATTCAAGGCCTGATTGACACCACCCGAGGCCGATCGGGCGGCATGCGACTGGCACGCGCGCCTGGCAGCATCACGATTGGAGAAATTGTCCGGTGGGCAGAAGATGATTTCGCCTTGGTGGAGTGCCACGCTTCAGGCCAAGACAGCAGCTGCGTGGTTTTTCAAACCTGCAATCTGCGCCATGGGTTTCGCAAGGCGCTTGACGCTTTCATGCGTGAACTCGATGGCATGACCTTGCTGGATGCGGTCAGCTCACCGCGAGCTGCCAAGTCATTTTTGGGCATTCCACTGCGAGCCGCTTGAATCGGCTGGGCGGAAAAGGCCGCTTGAGGGCGCTTGAGGCCAGCCGCTGAGCGTATCTAGGCGCCAAGGAAAAAAACTTCACCCTGCAGCTTTTCTATTGGCCCAAAGCCAAGGTGACCTGCGTCGACGGGTCTGCAGGCAAACCAGGCATGGCGGGGTCAACATCAAAGAAGTCAACACCCGCGAAGCCAACACCACCCAAGTCTTGCGCAGCGCGGAGGGGGTTTGCCTTCAGACTGGGCGCTGAGCTGCCATGTTCACTGGCCGAACAACTTGCTCACATGCTGCCACGCCAACAGCAGCCAACCCGAGCGCTCCACGTCGACCTGCGCTAACAGTGGTGCTTCGCCCATGGGTTTGCCATTGGACGTGGCCACCACCTTGCCAATCACCGAACCCTTGGCCACCGGGGCTTCAAGGCCCGGTTTCATTTCCACTGTGGTTTGCACGGTCGTGCCGCGTGGCACCGTGAGCATCCATGGCGCACCCAACCCGGCCGCCACGGTATCGGCCTTGCCAAAGCTGAGTTTGGCCGAGGTGACCACGGCGTTGGCAGGGATCGGGCTGACCTTCTCGAAACTGCCAAAGCCCCAGCCCAACAGCGTGCGGGTCTGGTCGGCCCTGGCCTGAGCGCTGTGGGTGTTCAGGATGACCGAAATCAGGCGCATGTTGTCGCGCTTGGAGGACGTGACCAAACAATAACCGGCCTCAGCGGTGTGGCCGGTTTTCAGACCGTCTACCGTGGGGTCGGTGTAAAGCAGGACGTTGCGGTTGCCTTGCTTGATGCCGTTGTATTTAAAGTCCCGTTCGGCGTAGAGCGGGTAGTACTCTGCGCCGTCCTGAATGATGGCGCGCGCCAAGATGGCGAGGTCGCGCGCAGACGACTTGTGCGTCGGGTCGGGCAGGCCTGTGGGGTTTACAAAGTTGGTGTGCTTCATCCCTAAGCGCTGGGCCTCGGCGTTCATCAGCTTGGCAAAGCCCGCTTCAGAGCCGGCCATGTGCTCGGCAATCGCCTTGGACGCGTCGTTGCCCGACTGGATGATGATGCCGCGCAAGAGGTCAATCACCGTGGCTTGGCTGTTCAGGGGCAGGTACATGCACGACTCGGCGCTGGTGCCCCGGCACCAGGCGTTTTCACTCACGGTGACCAGGTCGGTGGGCTTGAGCTTTCCTGCGCGCAGGGCCTGCTCGACGATGTAGCTGGTCATCATCTTGGTGAGCGAAGCGGGCGGCAAGGCTTCTTCCGCGTTGGCCGAGGCCAACACCTCGCCAGAGTCAAAGTCCATCAGCAACCAGGCTTTGGCGGGCAGGGCCGGTGCGTTGGGGGCCAAGGCGACTTGCGCTGCCAGCGGGGGCAAGGCATTGGCTGCAGCGGCTGCCTTTTTGGCCGCTGCCGCTTTTTTGGCGGCAGCAGGCTTGGCGGCGGTGGGTTTGGCTTTGGTGTGTTTGGCAGCAAAGGCAGCTGGTCCAGGAACCAAGGCACCCAAGGTGATGGCGAGGGCAATAGAGAGGGTTGAGAAAGTTGGGGTGTGCATGGTGTTGAAAAGTAGAACCCCGATTGTCGCGGATTCATGTCCTGCGTTTGCAGGGCGGTGCCATATTTGTTGACGGTATGTGTTGACTTTAGATTCGCCTTACTTTAGTGTAAGGATAAACAGGAGGTATTGAACATGGCGACTGCCACACTCACCAGCAAAGGACAGATCACCATTCCTGCCGATGTTCGGCATGATCTGCAGGTCGATGCGGGTGACCGTGTCGAATTCATTCAGATTGCACCGGGTCGTTATGAATTTGTCGCTGCCACACAGAACGTCACCGAACTCAAAGGCATGTTCGGAAAACCGGCGAAAAAGGTTTCAATCGATGACATGAACAAAGCCGTGGCCAAGCGCGGAGCGGCTGCACGATGATGGGACTGGACACCAATGTCCTCGTGCGCTACATCATGCAAGACGATGCCAAGCAGTCGCCCAAAGCCACGGCATTGATCGAGTCTTTGGATTCAGACCATCCGGGCTTTATCACCTTGGTTTCTGTGGTGGAGCTGTATTGGGTGCTGACCTCTTGCTATGACCTGAGCGGCCAGCAGGTCAAAGCGGCGCTTGAAGTCCTGCTTCGAAGCAAGCAAATCATCGTGGACCGTGCTGACCAAGTGCTGCGCGCATTGCGTGTTTTTGATGAGGGCAAAGCGGACCTTGCGGATTGCTTGATCGAGCGCACAGCCGCCTCAGCAGGATGCATGCAGACCATGACCTTTGACGCAGGTGCGGCCAAGCACGCGGGCATGACGCTGATTCGATGAAGGATTTTTCTGTCATGTTGCGCAAGGAAGATCAATAACAGCTTGAGGCTGAGAGCGTGCCCTTGCCGGGTAGCGTTCCCATCACAACCATCACAGCCATCAAGTTTCAGCCGCACGCGCCCTCAAAGAGCCTCATGCCAATTCACCCATTGCAAACCTGGCACTCGCGCGAACGCTCGCACATTGCGGGTCACCAGCGTCGCCTGGTGACGTAAAACGGTGGCGGCAATCAGCGTGTCGTGAGGGCCAATGGGTGTGCCGATGGACTCCAGATCAGCACGCAAGCGAGCGGCAATGGCGGCGCATTCGCTGTCAAACGGCAGCATCTGCATCGGGCGCAGCAGTTGCGCCAATGCACTCAAACGTGGAGTGGCCACCGCGACCGGCAGGCGATGCAAACCAAAACGCAATTCATATTCCACGATGCTCGGCACGCCCAGTTCGGCGGGGCGCAGTGCCTGGAGTCGAGGCACCACGGCTGGGTCACCCCTGAAGTAGCAGCTGATGGAATTGCTGTCCAGCACCAGCATGTTCAAAACCCCAGCCTGGGTAAATCGCTCGCCAAATCTCCCGTGCTGTTCCCTTCTTGCAGGGGGAAGTCGGTAAACCGTCCTGCCAGCTCCAAGCAATCCTGTGGCCATTCGTGCGCAGCGTACTTGCGAATGATGTCTGCCACCCATCGGCTCTTGGACAATCCATGGGCCTTGGCCGCTTGTTCCACCAGCGCCTGAGTGGCATCGTCAAGGTACAAGGTGATCTGTGACATGTGAAAACTCCTTTAAACCCACCCGAAAACCTAGAAAAAGTATATGCCCAAGTATATGTAAATGGCAAAAGGGGGTCTTTGTTTGCTCACAAAGTGCCAATTCCCGGGTGTTGTTGCAAGGCGTTTGCGCCGGTTTAGACCCCTGAGTCAAACACCTGCCGTGCAACAAGTGAAGGGCATGTCGTTGATTCGATGAAGGAGTGACTTTTCATGTGCGCAATTGCGATGCGTCAATGGATTGGGGCGAAAACCATTACAAAGCCTGTTGAGACCTCAATGGTCAAAGCCCCTCACCAACTCCAAAGCGTCCCGTCATGCTGCAGCCGGTTCACCGGCAGATAAGCCCTTTGATACGGGTACTTGATCGCCAGTTTTTCGTCGATGTCCACCCCGTGGCCGGGTGATTCGCCGCAGTGCATCATGCCGCGCTCGAAGCGGTAGTCGTGTGGAAAGACCGAGAGCATTTCTTCGCTGTGCGGCATGAACTCTTGCACGCCAAAGTTGGGCACCCAGGTGTCAAAGTGCAGGGCTGCGCCCATGCACACGGGCGACAGGTCGGTGGCGCCGTGGCAGCCGGTGCGCACCTGGTAGAGGCTGGCCAGGTCGGCGATGCGCCGCAGGTGCGTGATGCCACCCGCGTGGACCACGGTGGTGCGGATGTAGTCGATCAGTTGCTTTTCAATGAGCGCCTTGCAGTCCCAGATGCTGTTGAAAATCTCGCCCACCGCAATCGGCGTGGTGGTGTGGTGGCGTATCCACTGAAAGGCGTCCTGGTTTTCGGCCGGGGTCGGGTCTTCCATCCAGAACATGCGCACAGGCTCCAGCGCTTTGCCAAGTTGTGCCGCTTCGATGGGCGTCAAGCGGTGGTGCACATCGTGCAGCAAATGGATGTCGGGCCCCACGGCTTCGCGCACGGCTTCAAACAGGCCGGGCGTGTGGCGCAAATACTTTTCGCTGCTCCAGTCGTGCTCGCCGGGCAGAATGCCATCGGCAGGTTCGTACATGCGCTGGCCACCGCCCACGCCATACACCTTGTTCAAGCCCGGTACGCCGCTTTGCGCACGGATGGCCATGTAGCCTTCTTCTTTGTGGCGCAGCACCTCGTCCACCGTCTCGGCCGTGTCGCGGCCGTTGGCGTGGCCGTAGACCATCACCCCGGTGCGGCTGCGCCCGCCCAGCAGCTGGTAAAGCGGCATGCCCGCCATCTTGGCCTTGATGTCCCACAAGGCGGTGTCCACGCCCGCAATCGCGCTCATGGTCACCGGGCCGCGCCGCCAGTAGGCGCCTTTGTAAAGGTATTGCCAGATGTCTTCAATTTGCTGCGGATCTCGACCGATCAGACAGGGCAGAACATGTTCTTCAAGGTAGCTGACCACGGCCAGCTCTCGGCCATTGAGTGTGGCATCACCCACCCCGGTGACGCCTTGGTCGGTTTCGATTTTGAGGGTGACAAAATTGCGCCCCGGGCTGCAAACGATGACGCGGGCGGCGGTGATTTTCATGGCTCAGACCTCCGTGCTCAGGCTTCTTGAGCCAGCAGTTGCTGGATGGCTGCGTCCACGCCATGCTTCATGACTTGTTGGTGCCAATGCAGCACACGGGCGATCCACACGGCATGGCCGGGCAGGGCGCTGCCCCACAGGTCTTCGCGGGCCAGCAGGGCGCGCACGCAGGCCTCGGGCTGTTCGCGTTGCGCAGCGCCATTGGCCATCAGGCTTTCGGCTTGCGGGTCGTTCAAGGCGTAGCTTTGGCCTTGTTCGTCCACGCCCAGCGTGTAACGCAAGAACAAGGCGGCGGCCAGCGCATGGTGTTCAAACGAGGCGCCAGCGGCCATCTGCCCTTGCACCGAGGGCGGCCAGCGCTGCGGAATTTTTTGCGAGCTGTCGGTGGCGATTTGGTGCACGCTGTGTTTCAGGTATGGGTTGCCAAAACGCACAATCAGCGCATCCCGGTAGTCGGCCCAGTCGCTGCGGCTCAGGTGCGGGGCCACTTCATGCGACATCAGGCGATGCACAAAGTCACGGATGTGTGGCACACCAATACAGCTGGCAATGAAGGGCCTGCCCGTGACCGCCCCGATCAGCGCCATGGCGGTGTGGCTGCCGTTGAGCATGCGCAGCTTGGCTTCCTCAAAACTGTGCACATCGGCCGTCACGCGCACGCCAGCGCTTTGCAGCAGGGCCGCGTCTGCCGGATCGGCCAAACGGTCTTCGATCACCCACTCCCAAAAGCCTTCGGTGCTCAGGGCAGCGTGGTCGGTCAGTCCCAAGGCCTCTTGCGCAGCGGCCATCACCTCGGGCGTGGCGGCGGGCACGATGCGGTCCACCATGCTGCAGGGAAAAGCGCAGTGCGCGTCCAGCCAATCTTGCAGCAGCTTGTCTTGTGCTGTGCAGGCGGCTTTCACCAAGGCCTGCAGTTGGTGGCCATTGCCTTGCAGGTTGTCGCACGAGGCGATGGTGATGCCCGGCAAACCCGCTTGCTGGCGCAGGCGCAAGCCGTCCAAAAGCAATTGCCCCAGCGCCGGGGTGTAGCCCTTTTCGGTCACGGTGAGTGTGACCCAGCGGGTACTCGGTGCGGCCATGGCTTGCACCACCGCATCGCGCTCGGTGGCGGCTACGCTGGTACGCCACAACCCACCGGGCACTTGCCAGCGCAGGCCTTGGCCGTCGGCGATGCGCACGGCATACAAACCGTCTTGCGCACGCAGTTGGTTCACCAATTCGGGCCGGGTCATGCCCACACCGTGTATGCCCCAGCGCATTTCGCCACTGGCCAGCAACTGGTCAAACACCATGGCCTGGTGGGCGCGGTGAAAGGCCCCCAGGCCCAGATGAACCACGCCAGGGGCATGGCCATGACGGTCGTAACGGGGGGTGTGTATGGCCGAGGGCAGTGTGGCCAGCGTGGCGTCAGTCAGGTGCATGTGGATCAGGCCTTCATCTTCTGGCGCAGCGGCGCTCAGCGTTGGCGGAGTTTTTGCTCGGCCGCGTTGATCTCGGCCCAGGTGGCGTCGTCAATTTCAATGCCGTGTTCGAGGCGGTGTACGCGCGCAGCCCGTTCGGGCTCGCCCGCCATGTGCACGCCGTCGCTGCCGGGTGCATCGGGGCTTTGGCGCAGCCAGTCCTCAAAGGCCAGGGCTTCTTGTTCAAACACAGCTTGCGTGCCCAGGCGCACCGGGTCGATCAGCATGGTCAGCATGCCGTTGAGCACGGCCCGTTGGTGGTCGGCTTCGCGGTGCCAAGTGCCGCTGCCTGTGAGCGCGCCGCCCAACAGTTCGCAGGCCATGGCCATGCCAAAGCCCTTGTGGTCGCCAAAGGTCATGAGGGCACCAAACAGGCCATTGGACTGCGGCACCACCACCACACCAGGGTCACGCGTGGGGTGGCCGTGCTCGTCGATCAAATAACCCGGCGGCACTTGCTCGCCCTTGTTGTGCGCCACACGCATCTTGCCTTGGGCCACGCGGCTGGTGGCAAAGTCGAGCACAAAGGGGGCTCGGCTGCCCATGGGCACGCCGATGCAGCAGGGGTTGGTGCCAAAGCGGCCATCGCCACCGCCAAAAGGCGCGACCACCGGGCGCGACAACACATTCACAAAATGCACCGACACCAGGCCTTGGGCCACGGCCATTTCGGCAAAGTGGCCGATGCGGCCCAGGTGGTGCGAACGGCTCAGCGCCACGGTGCACACGCCGTGTTGTTTGGCGCGCTCAATGCCCATTTGCATGGCCTGCGCGCCGGTGATTTGGCCATAGCCGCGTTGGCCGTCCAGGTTCAAAAGCGGCCCGGTGTCAAGCAAAACCTTGACGCCGGTGTTGGGGCTCAAGCCCCCTTCCAGCACCGCGTCCACGTAACGCGGCACCATGCCCACGCCGTGGGAGTCATGGCCGCTCAGGTTGGCCATGACCAGGTTGTCGGCCACTTGAGCGGCTTCGGCGGCTTCGCTGCCCGTCATGGCGATGATGCGGGTGACGTGGGCACGCAATGGGGCCGCTTGGACGGTCTGGCTCATGGAAATCACTTTCTGAGAAGGCTTACATCACCGCGCCGACTTGCCACGGCACGAATTCGTTTTGGCCGTAGCCGTGGCGCTCGCTCTTGGTGGCTTGGCCCGAAGCCGATGCCAAGATCATCTCGAAGATGCGTTGCCCCATCTCGGCGATGCTGGAACCGCCGTCCACGATTTCGCCGCAATTGAGGTCCATGTCCTCTTCTTGCTTTTTCCACAAAGCGGTGTTGGTGGAGAACTTCAGGCTGGGCGAGGGCGCGCAACCGTAGGCGCTGCCGCGACCGGTGGTGAAGCAAATCAGGTTGGCACCGCCTGCGACCTGGCCGGTGGCGCTCACCGGGTCGTAGCCTGGCGTGTCCATGTAAACAAAACCCTTGGCCAAGACGGGTTCGGCGTATTCGTAAACGGCTTGCAGGTTGCTGGTGCCGCCTTTGGCCACTGCGCCCAACGACTTCTCGAGGATGGTGGTCAAGCCACCGGCCTTGTTGCCGGGCGAGGGGTTGTTGTTCATCTCACCGCCATTGATGGCGGTGTAGTTCTCCCACCAGTGGATGCGCTCAATGAGTTTGTGCGCCACCTCGGGATTCACAGCGCGGCGTGTGAGCAAATGTTCGGCACCGTAGATTTCAGGCGTTTCGCTCAAAATGGCTGTGCCCCCGTGTTGCACCAACAAATCGACCGCCACGCCCAACGCCGGGTTGGCGCTGATGCCCGAATACCCGTCCGAGCCGCCGCACTGCAGGCCCACGGTGATGTGCTCGGCGCTGCAGGGCGTGCGCTGCATGGCGTTGGCACGTGGCAGCATGTCTTGAATCAAGGCAATGCCTTTTTCTACCGTGAGGCGGGTGCCGCCCGTGTCTTGGATGTTGAACACCTTGAGGTTGTCGCCCTCGCGCAAACTGCTGTGTGCCAGCCAGGTTTTGAGTTGGTTGGACTCGCAACCCAAGCCCACCACCACCACGCCCCAGAAATTGGCATGGGTGGCATAACCGGCCAAGGTGCGCTCCAGCAGTTGCATGCCCAGACCTTCGGTGTCCATGCCGCAGCCGGTGCCATGGGTCAGCGCGACCACGCCATCCACATTGGGAAAATCAGCCAGGGCGGCGGGGTTGTTGCGTTTGGAAAAATGGTCGGCAATGGCCCGCGCCGCTGTGGCCGAACAGTTGACGCTGGAGAGCACGCCGATGTAGTTGCGTGTCGCCACGCGCCCATCCTCGCGTTGGTAACCCATGAAGCTGGCTTGCTTTCGCGCAGGCGCCGGTTTCACGTCTTGGCCAATCGCATAGTCGCGCTCGAAGTTGCCTTTTTCGGCACCCATGTTCAGGTTGTGCGTGTGCACATGTTCGCCTGCTTGTATCGGTTGCGAGGCAAACCCGATGATCTGGTTGTAGCGGCGCACGGGCTCGCCCGCCGCGATGGCGCGGGTGGCGATTTTGTGGCCCGGCGGTATCAGGCCGCGCACAGCCACGCCGTCAACCGAGCTGCCGCTCATGAGTTGGGCGCGGGCGATGACCACGTCATCGGAAGGGTGCAGGCGTATGAATGAAGTGGACATATTTCTTAAATCAATGGGGGAACAGAGTTGAAGATCTGTCCCTCAAGGTCAATAAAATTGCTTGGGCAACCACAGCACCAAGCTGGGGAAGTAGGTGATCACGGCCAAACTGCCCAGCAAGGGAAACAGCCAGGGCAAGATGGCCATGGTGGTGCGCTCGACGCTGAGTTTGGCCACACGCGCCAAGACAAACAACACCATGCCCATGGGCGGGTGCAGCAAGCAGATCATCAGGTTCAGCACCATGACCAGACCAAAGTGCACCAGGTCGATGCCCAGTTGCTGGCAAATCGGCACCAGGATAGGCACCAAAATCGTGATGGCCGCTGTGGGCTCCAAGAAGCAGCCGACAAACAGCATCAGTGCATTGGCCAGCAGCAAAAACACCCAAGGCTCTTGGGTGAAGCCCAAGACCCAGGCGCTGATGGCGGTGGTCACGCCGGTGGCGGTGAGCATCCAGCCAAAAATGCTGGCGGCGGCCACGATGAACAGCACGGTGGCGGTTGTTTCCACCGTGTCCAGACTGATTTTGACGAACATCTTGAAGTTCAGTGTTCGGTACCAAAAGAACCCCAAGACGATGGCCCAAACACAGGCGGCAATCGCCCCTTCGGTGGGGGTGAACACACCGGTGGTCATGCCGCCGATCAAGATCACCGGGGTCATGATGGGCAAAACGGCCTGGAAGTTGAAGAACTTGTCGGCGGCAAACAATGCGATCAAGCCCACAAAAACGGTGATTTGCGGGGGTGTGCCCATGGCCGTGACCAGCCACCAGATGGCCATGGGCCAGCCGATGACCACGGCGGTCTCGGCCAAGGCTTTGATGAGTTTGGGCCACTCGAACTTCACATCGGCACCCCAGCCGTTTTTGTGCGCGAAATAGGCCACCGTCAGCATCATCAACAGCGCCATCAAGATGCCCGGCAAAATGCCCGCCAGGAACAGCGCGCCCACCGAGACATTGGCCATCATGCCGTAGATCACAAAGGGCAAGCTCGGTGGAATGATGGGCCCCAGGGTGGCCGATGCCGCCGTCACGCCGACCGCAAACTCGGTGCTGTAGCCATGGTCTTTCATGGCCTTGATCTCAATAGTCCCCAGACCCGCTGCGTCTGCAATGGCCGTGCCACTCATGCCGGCAAACACCACCGAGCCCACCACGTTGACATGGCCCAAGCCGCCTTTGAGCCAGCCTACCAAGGCCAGCGCGTAGTTGTAAATGCGGTTGGTGATGCCCGCGTTGTTCATCAGGTTGCCCGCGAGAATGAAAAAGGGCACGGCCAAGAGTGGAAAACTATCGATGCCAGAGACCATGCGGTGGATCACCACGAAGGGCGGTGAACTCTGCGAAAAGAACAGGTAAATCAGCGAAGCACCCGCCATGGCAATGGCCACCGGGATGCCGCCACTCATGAGGATGAGAAAAAGAATTTTCAGCATACGGCGCTTTCAGTGGGGTGCGGGTTCAGCGGTCGGTCATTTCAGACTCGGGTCGATCCAAAACGGTGTAGCCGCGTTGCCAATGCACCCGGGCCACCCAAATGGCGCGCAGGCACATGGCGGCGAAACCGGCCATCACCACGCCATAAACCAGGTTCATGGGCAGGTCGATGATGGTCATTTTGTAACTGCCCAGTTTTTCCATCATCTGGCCGGTGAGGAAAGTGGCAGCGGCAAAAAAAGCAATGCGCATCACATCCACCAATGTGGCCATGGCACGCGACAGCCAACGGGGCATGAAGCGGTAGAAAAAATCCACCTGAATGTGGTTGTTTTTGGCCACGCCCATGGTGGCGCCTGTGAAGACCGCAGCGATCAGCAAATAACGGGCAATTTCTTCGGTCCAGGAGGCCGAGTTGTTCAGCACATAGCGGGTGAAAAATTGGTAAAAAACCGTCAGGCCCAAGACCCAAAAAAACCCCAAGGCCACCCAAGCTTCGATGGGTGTCCCTGACAGTTCCACCTCGTCGTCGGTGGCGTGAAACTGGCCGTCGTCGCCCATGACTTTGGGCATCGCGTCGAGGTCGGGAAGGTTGCTCATGGCGTGTCCTTGAATTCCATCGTGCAGGCAAAAGAGCGCCTGCTTGCGGTCTGGCCTGCTTGCAGGCAGGCCAGACCCAGCAGGGGTGCGCAGGGCGCACCCACTTGCTTACTTGGCTGCTTGGATCTTGTCGAAGTCAGACTGTGTGAAACCCATGCCGGTCAGGGGCTTGTTTTTCAACACGGCGTCTTGGAAAGACTTGCGATCGACCTGCACGATCTGCAGACCTTTTTTCTTGAACTCGTCGACCAACTCGGCCTCACGGGTTTTGATCTTGGCGGTGGCGCGCACCGCCGCTTCTTGCGTCACATCGCTGAAGATTTTCTTTTCCGCATCGCTGAGTTTGTTCCACAGCTGTGGCGCAATTTGGGTGGTCAGGCCATCGACAATGTGGCCGGTCATCATGATGGCTTTTTGCACTTCATAGAACTTCTTGGCCTCGATGGTGGTCAAGGGGTTTTCTTGCGCTTCCACGGTGCCATTTTGCAGGGCCAAATACACCTCGGCGAAAGCAATCGGCGTGGGGTTGGCGCCGCAGGCTTCAGGCGTGGCGCGGTAAGCCGGCACATCGGGCACGCGGATCTTGATGCCTTTCATGCCAGCGCAGTTGGTGAAGGCTTTTTGGGCCGTGGTGTGGCGCGCACCGTAGTAGGTGTAGGCCGTGACCTGGATGCCGGTTTTCTCGCGAAACTCTTTGACCATTTCCTGGAACACCGGGCTCTTGGAGTAGGCGATCAGGTGGTCGCCATCGCGGAAGATGAAGGGGTAATACGCAATGCCAAAGCGCGGATAGGTGCGGGCGGCAAACGAGGGGCCGCTGATGATCATGTCCACCGTGCCCAAGGTCAGGCCCTGGTTGATGTCGGTCTCTTTGCCCAGGGTAGAGGCGGGGAAAACCTGAATATCGAACTTGCCGTTGCTGCGCTTTTTGATCTCTTCGGCGGCCCACACCGATTCGGTGTGGTAGGGCTCGGAGGTTTCGTACACATGGGCCCATTTGATTTTTTGCTGGGCATGTGCACCCGCAGCCATCAACAAGGTGCCCATGGCCACGGCACCTAAGGTGGCCAGGGTTTTCAGTGTCATTCGTTTGCTCATTGCTGTCTCCTCAAAGGGTTGTGAAAAATGCTGACGCTTAAAACTGCATACCCCTATCGGGCGGGAGCGCGGCGCCAACTCGCGCTGTATCTTTTGTGGGCTTGCCTCAGGTGTTTTTGCATGGCCTTGCGTGCCGCACTGGGGTCGTGCGCCTCGATGGCGCTGAGCACCGACTCATGTTCTGCAATGGCCGCTTGCCAAGATTGCGGGTGTTCGAAATAGTCGCCCAGACGTTCAGACAAGGGGCCGTTGCGGGCCTGCCAAAAGCGTTGCACCGTATCGATCAAGGCGCTGTTGCCGCAGGATTGGGCGATGGCTTCGTGAAAGGCTTCATCGCCCCAGCGCGGCATTTCGTCACGCGCAGCTTCTTGCTTCATGGTTTTCAGGCCGGCGCGAATGGCTTGGATGTCTTTTTTCTGCGCATGCGTGGCGGCCAAGGCGGCCACTTCAGACTCCACCAAAATGCGGGCACTCATGACCTCCAAAGGCCCCCAGTCGGTCGGTGCGTTGGTCTGGGGGCTGGCGATGGCACGCTTGGTTTGCTTCAAGGATTGCACGTAAATGCCCGAGCCGGTGCGCACTTCGATCATGCCCTCAACTTCGAGCGCAATCAGGGCCTCTCTGACCGAGGGGCGGCTGACGCCCAGTTGCAGCGCCAGGTCCCGCTCGGCCGGCAGGCGTGAGCCCACGGCAAATTCGCCCGAGGCCATCAGCGTGCGCAGCTGTTCTGCGATTTTTCTGTACAGGCGTTGCGGCTCAACGGTTTGGAGGGGCATGTGCGCAATCAGGGATAACGTGAATTGGACAATTGGTCAGACCAGTTGCACAATCATCACATGCTCATTACAGACCGGTCAAGCCATTTCTTCTCCGAACAAACCCGCATGTCGGGCTGCTTCGCAAGGCACCGAGCCGCTGCCGTTGGCGCACAGATGGCGCAGCCCGTTTGCAGCTTTGTGGCGCTTTGCAGCATTGCCGCACCCGTGGGCTTGGCATGAAAGCAGTCAGCATTGACCGCATCAGCCTCAGGCAAGTGAACTTGCCGCCCAAGGTGTTGCGCACCGACGCCATCCAGTCCTTTGTGACGCAAGAAACCCTGCTGCTCACGCTGCACTGCAGCGATGGCATCGCGGCGACGGGCTATGCCTACACGATTGGCACAGGGGGCTCTTCGGTCATGGCCTTGCTGAAAGACCATTTGCTGCCGCGCTTGCTGGGGCGCAACCCGGTGATGGTCGAGGCCATTTGGAAAGACCTGTTCTACAGCACCCATGCCACCGCCGTTGGGGCCATCACCAGCTTGGCCTTGGCCTGTGTGGACACCGCCTTGTGGGATTGGCGGGCACAAAGCCAGGGGCTGCCTTTGTGGCAGCTGTTGGGTGGTGCCCAGTCGCGGGTGCCCCTGTACACGACAGAAGGCGGCTGGTTGCATTTGTCCCCGCAAGCCCTGGTCGAGCAAACCCTGCAAGCGCAGGCCCAAGGTTTCAAGGGTGCGAAAATCAAAATCGGCCGACCCCATGTGAGCGAAGATGTGGCGCGTTTGCAGGCCGTGCGCGAGGCGGTTGGCCCCGGCTTTGAATTGATGACCGATGCCAATCAGGGCTTCAACCGCGCTGAGGCGGTGCGCCGGGCGCGGGCCTTTGATGGCCTGGACTTGGCCTGGCTGGAAGAGCCCATGCCTGCAGAAGACGTGACCGGTCACAGCCAACTGCGCGCGCACACACCCATTCCTGTGGCGGTGGGCGAGTCGATGTACCACCCCATGCAGTTCAGTCAATACCTGGAACAAGGCGCGTGCTCTATCGTGCAGCCCGATGTGGCGCGCATGGGCGGCATCACACCCTGGATCAAGACCGCCCACCTGGCCGAAACCTTTGACGTGGCGGTGTGCCCGCATTTTTTGATGGAATTGCATGTGAGCTTGTGCGCCGCCGTGCCCAACGCCACCTGGGTCGAATACATTCCACAGCTGGACGACATCACCACTTCACGCATGCGCGTCGAGCAAGGTTTTGCCCACCCCCCTGACGCCCCTGGCCTGGGCATTGCCTGGGACTGGACCGCCATCACCCAACGACAAACCACCCATTTGGAGATCCAAGCGCCATGAGACTCAAAGGAAAAACAGCACTCGTCACCGCCGCCGGGCAGGGCATAGGCCAGGCGGCTGCTTTGGCCATGGCGGCCGAAGGGGCCACGGTCTACGCCACCGATGTGAACCCCGATTTGCTGGCGGCCTACCAAGGGGTGGCAAATGTGCACACCGCTGTGTTGGATGTGCTTGACAAGGCGGCCATTGCCGCCCAAGTGGCCAGCATGGCGCGCATCGACGTGATCTTCAACTGCGCCGGTTTCGTGCACAATGGCAACATCCAGCAAGCCACCGACGAGGAATGGGACTTTGCCTTCAACCTGAATGTGCGTTCGCAGTTTTGGATGATCCAGGCGGTGATTCCGAAAATGCTGGCGCAATTTGAAAAAGAGGGTCTAGGCGGCAGCATCATCAACATGGCCAGTGTGTGCTCCAGTGTGCGCGGCTTGCCCAACCGCTTCATTTACGGCACCAGCAAAGCCGCTGTGATTGGCTTGACCAAGGGCGTGGCTGCCGACTATGTGCGCCAGGGCATCCGGTGCAATTGCATCTGCCCCGGCACGGTAGACACCCCTTCTTTGCAAGACCGCATCAACAGCTACGCCGACCCGGTTCAAGCCCGCAAAGACTTCATCAACCGCCAGCCCATGGGACGTTTGGCCCAGGCCCACGAGATTGCCCCCATCGTCACCTTTTTGGCCTCAGACGAATCGATTTTTGCCACTGGCAACGCTTACATGGTCGATGGTGGCATGACCATTTGACCGCTGCCCGTTTTGTTTTTTGCTTCATTGAGAAAGTCAGACATGAATTTGTTGAACATGAGAGGCCGCCATGCGGTGGTCACCGGTGGGGCCACCGGCTTGGGTTTTGCCATTGCCCAGCGCATGCTGGCCTCGGGCGCGCGCGTCACCCTCTGGGACCGCGACCAGTCCGGCATGGCGGCTGCGGCCGAACGCCTTCGCCATGCCCAAAGCGGCGTCGTGGTCAACACCGTGCAAGTCGATGTGGCCAACCACGCGTCGGTTGTGCAAGCCACCGCGCAAACCACGGCCTTGGCCGCTGTGGACGTGTTGGTCAACAGCGCCGGCATCACCGGCCCCAATGTCAAGGTGTGGGACTACCCGGTCGATGCCTGGAAGCAGGTGTTTGATGTGAACGTGCATGGCCTGTTTTACTGCTGCCGTGAACTCAGCGCCCACATGAAGGCCCGCAATTACGGCCGCATCGTCAACATCGCCTCGGTGGCAGGCAAAGACGGCAACCCCAATGCCAGCGCTTACAGCGCCAGCAAGGCGGCGGTGATTGGCCTGACCAAATCCCTGGGCAAAGAGCTGGCCGACACCGGTGTGCGGGTCAACTGTATCACGCCTGCGGCAGTCAAAACGGCGATCTTTGATCAAATGACGCCTGAACACATCCAGTTCATGCTGTCCAAAATTCCCATGGCCAGATTTGGTGAACCCGAAGAAGTGGCCGCCATGGTGACGTGGCTGAGCACCGAAGAATGTTCCTTTTCCACAGGGGCGGTGTTTGACCTCTCCGGCGGTCGCTCGACTTATTGATTCTTTTACACATTGAAAGGCAGTTATGAAACTCGTTCGTTATGGCCAACCCGGCAAAGAAAAACCAGGCCTGATCGATGCCAATGGCCGCTTGCGCGACCTCAGCGCCGTGATCAAGGACATCGGCCCAGAGCAACTCAATGACAAGGCGCTGGCCAAACTGGCCAAAGTCAAAACCGACAAGCTGCCCTTGGTGCGCGGCAAAAAGCGCTTTGGCACGCCCATCTCTTACACCAGCAAGTTCATCGCCATTGGCCTGAACTATGCCGACCATGCCGCCGAGTCCGGCATGGCCATTCCCGCAGAGCCGATTGTCTTCACCAAGGCCATCTCTTGCATTCAAGGCGCTGACGACGACGTGATGCTGCCCAAGGGCTCCAAGAAGACCGATTGGGAAGTGGAGTTGGGCATTGTGATCGGCACCCGCACCCGCTATGTCACCCAAAAAGACGCGCTCAACCATGTGGCCGGTTATTGCGTGGTCAACGATGTGAGCGAGCGCGAGTACCAACTCGAGCGCGGCGCCACTTGGGACAAGGGCAAGGGCTGCGACACCTTCGGCCCTGTGGGCCCATGGTTGGTGACACGCGACGAAGTGCCCAACCCGCAGGCCTTGGGCATGTGGCTCGACGTCAATGGTGTGCGCTATCAAAACGGCAGCACCAAGACCATGATTTTTGGTGTGGCCAAACTGGTCAGCTATGTCAGCCAATTCATGACCCTGGAGCCCGGCGACATCATCACCACTGGCACCCCACCGGGCGTGGGCATGGGCGTCAAGGTCGATGGCAAGCCCGCACCGGTGTTCTTGAAGCGCGGTGACGTGATGCGCTTGGGCATCGATGGTTTGGGCGAGCAAAGCCAAAAAGTGGTGGCTTTCAAAGCCTGACGCGCAGCGCGCCTACCGCGCGCCTGCACGCCACTCCCCCCCCCGCGCCCGAAAAGCCAAAACCACAGCCTCTTGACAGCCGCAGGCGGGCTGGTGGGTGGGTGTGGCGGCTTGACCTGCAACCCCTGGGCCCTGCTTGACCGGGCAGGGCTGACTCAGACCGCATCCTTGTTTACCCTCGGCTGGCAGCAGATTTGTCATTTCTCTGGTTTTTGCTGCAAAATAGAACGGCCGTACTATTTTGCAAGACCATGACCGATCGCCAAACACCTCCCCCAGTTGCCACCCTGCCAGTGCCGGATGCCGGTCGCCGAGTCCTGATCAAAGGGCAGCAAACCAAGGCCGTGATCATCGATGCGGCTCTGGGTTTGGCCGCTCAAATTGGCCTGGATGGCTTGTCCATTGGCGCCCTGGCCGAGGTCACGGGCATGAGCAAGTCGGGCGTGTTTGCCCATTTTGGATCGAGAGAAGAGCTGCAAATTTCGGTCATTCGCGAATACCACGACCGCTTTGAGGCCGAGGTGTTTTATGCGGCCATGCAAAAACCCCGTGGCGTGCCCCGGCTGCAGGCCATGTTTGACAAATGGATGGTGCAAAGCTCGGCGGAAATCGATTCGGGCTGCATCTACATCAGTGGTGCCGTCGAATACGACGACCGCACCGGGCCGGTGCGTGACGCTTTGGTTTCATCGGTCAGCACCTGGCAAGCCGCCTTGCGCCGGGCGGTTGAATTGGCCCAAGAAGAGGGGCAGTTGAGCCTCGAGTCCGACGCGCATCAAATTGCTTTTGAAATCCATGGCCTGATCTTGGCCTTGCATTACGAAGCCCGCTTCTTGCGCGATCCCGGTGCCACTGAGCGCGCCCGGCGGGCTTTCTCGCGCATTCTGGCCCGTTATGGCGTGCAGCCTGCGCAGCAGATAACTGGGGCCAAGGGGCCCAAGACGCCATCTGGCCCGTCCAACGCCTGATTTTCAATTTGTCGTTTCCACCCTTTACAAAAAGGAATTCCCATGCCCGTCTACACCCCACCATTGCGTGAAATGCAATTTGTGCTGCACGAGTTGTTGCAAGTCAGCGATGAACTCAAACGCCTGCCCAAGCACGCCGACACCGATGCCGACACCATCAACGCGGTGCTGGAAGAAGGCGGCAAATTCGCCTCGGAGGTGCTGTTCCCGATCAACATTTCGGGCGACACCCAAGGCTGCAGCCTGAACCGCGACACCCACGAGGTCACCGCACCCGAGGGCTTCAAGTCGGCCTATGCCCAATATGTGGCCGGTGGGTGGCCAGCGCTCAGCTGCGACCCCGAGTACGGCGGTCAGGGCTTGCCCTTCGTGGTGAACCAGTGCTTTTACGAAATGCTCAACTCGGCCAACCAGGCCTGGACCATGTACCCGGGTCTGTCGCACGGGGCTTATGAAGCCTTGCATGCCCATGGCACTGAGGCGCAAAAATCCCTGTACCTGCCCAAACTCACCAGCGGGGAATGGACGGGCACCATGTGCCTGACCGAGCCGCATTGCGGCACCGACCTGGGTTTGCTGCGCACCAAGGCCGAGCCGCAAGCCGATGGCAGCTACCGCATCACCGGGCAAAAGATTTTCATCAGTGCGGGCGAGCACGATTTGGCCGCCAACATCGTGCATTTGGTGCTGGCGCGCCTGCCCGATGCGCCCGCAGGCAGCAAAGGCATCAGCCTGTTCTTGGTGCCCAAGTTCAAGGTGGCCCCAGACGGCACCCTGGGCGAGCGCAACGGCATTTACTGCGGTGGACTGGAGCACAAAATGGGCATCCACGGCAACGCGACGTGCCAGATGGTGCTCGATGAGGCCGTTGGCAGCCTGGTGGGCCAAGCCCACAAAGGTTTGGCCGCGATGTTCGTGATGATGAACGCGGCCCGTTTGGGGGTGGGCAACCAGTCCCTGGGCTTGACCGAAGTGGCCTATCAAAACGCCTTGGCCTATGCCAAAGACCGGGTGCAAATGCGCTCACTGACCGGCGTCAAGGCCCCGGCCAAACCGGCCGATCCCATCTTGGTTCACCCCGACGTGCGCCGCATGCTGATGACCGCCAAGGCCTATGCCGAAGGCGGCCGCGCTTTGGCCTGCTTTTGCGCCTTGCTGCTGGACAAAGAAGTCAACTCCCCCGATGCCGCACTGCGCGCCGAAGCGGCCGAGATGGTGGCCTTGCTCACGCCCATCGTCAAAGCCTTCACCACCGACAACGCTTGGGAAGCCACCTCGGATTGCATGCAAGTCTTTGGGGGCCACGGCTACATCAAAGAATGGGGCATGGAGCAATACGTGCGCGATGCCCGCATCAACATGATTTACGAAGGCACCAACACCATCCAATCGCTGGACCTGCTGGGTCGCAAAGTGCTGAGCAACCAAGGGGCCACGTTGAAAAAATTTGGCCATCTGGTGGAGGCTTTGGTCAAGGCCGAAATGGCCAACGAAGCCATGGGTGAATTCATCAAACCCTTGGCCGATCTGGGTCAAAAACTCAGCCAATTGACTGGCGAAGTGGGCATGAAGGCGATGAGCAACGCCGATGAAGTGGGCGCGGCCGCGGTGGATTACCTGCGTGTGGTGGGGCATTTGGTGATGGGGTATTTTTGGGCCCGTTCGGCGCAGATCGCCTTGAAAAACCTGGCCGAGGCCGAGGAGCAAGCCCAGCGCCCCGACCCTTTCTACCAAGCCAAGGTGCAAACTGCGCGTTTTTATTTCACCCGCCTGATGCCCGAAACCGCCAGCCTGATGCGCCGCATCCGTGCGGGCAGCGATGTGCTGATGGACACCGACGCCGCCTTGGCCTGAGCCTTTTTCAACCCCAACCTGATTCACAACATGTTCAAAAACACCTTGACCCTGAGTCTGTCCCTGCTCACCTTGGCCGCACACGCCCAAATGAGCCCCTTGGGTTTGTGGCGCAGCATCGACGACGAAACCAAGCAGCCCAAGGCCGAAATCCGCATCGTCCAAAACGCGGCAGGTGGTCTGTCGGGGGTGGTCGAGCGGTCTTTGCTCAACAACCCCAGCGCAGAGCCCAACTGCACTTTGTGCACCGATGACCGCAAAGACAAACCCAAAATCGGCATGGAAATCATTCGCGGCGGCCAACAAACACAGGGCCAAGCGGTGTGGGAAGGCGGGAAAATCCTCGACCCTGAGAATGGCAAAAACTACAGCCTGCGCCTGACCCCCATCGATGGCGGGAAAAAGCTGGAGGTCAGAGGCTTCCTGGGCACCCCCATGCTTGGCCGCACACAAACCTGGATTCGGGCCCAGTAAACCCATTCACCACAAGGAACGCCATGTCTGACATCCTGAGCCACACCGACGCGGGGGTGATGAGCCTCACCTTCAACCGCCTGGACAAGAAAAACGCCATCACTTCGGCCATGTACACGGCCATGGCCGATGCCGTCGCACATGCCGCCAGCGACGCGGCCGTCAAAGTGCTGGTCTTCCAAGGCCACGAAAGCATCTTCACATCGGGCAACGACATTGGGGACTTCTTGAACCAAGCCCCCAGCACGCAGGCCTCGCCGGTGTTTCGCTTTTTGCGCGGCATCGCCACCTTTCCCAAGCCCCTGTTGGCGGCAGTGGCCGGGCCTGCAGTGGGCATTGGCACCACCATGCTGTTCCATTGCGACTTGGTGTATGCGGGTGACAACGCCGCGTTTTCCATGCCCTTCGTGAACCTGGGCCTGTGTCCAGAAGCCGCCTCCAGCCTGTTGGTGCCGCGCATGTTTGGCTACCACCGGGCGGCCGAGGCCCTGCTCATGGGGGAGGCTTTTTTTGCCGAGGCTGCACAAGAAGTGGGCCTGGTCAATCGGGTCGTGCCGCCCACCGAAGTCAATGGCTATGTCCAGTCCCAGGCGCGCAAACTGGCGGGCAAGCCTTTGTCGTCGCTGGTGGAGACCAAGCGCTTGATGAAGGGCAACAGCCAAGAGGAAATGTTGCAAAAAATGGACGAAGAGGGTCAAAGTTTCGGGCGCATGCTGCGCGAACCTGCGGCCAAAGAAGCCTTTGGGGCCTTCATGGAAAAGCGCAAGCCGGACTTTTCCAAGTTCTGAAGCGGTCTGTCATTCGGCCTGCGCTGGGCTTTCAATAGAATCCCTGCCATGCCCCATCACCTGCCCAGCCCCGTTGTCCTAGAGCCTGAATACTTGGAAGGCTTTCGCCAGATCTTCGAAGAAAAAATTGTTTTCAACAAAACCTTGGGCTTGAAACTGCTCAGCGTCACCCCAGAAGGGGTGCACGCACGCATAGACATGCGGCCCGATTTGGTGGGCCACTATGCCTACAACCGCGTCCATGGCGGCGTCATCAGCGCGGTGCTCGAT